>JAZGIX010000247.1:0-9257 GCA_036482315.1 Acidimicrobiia bacterium
CCGCACCGATACCGCATGGCGCCAGCGCATCGGCCCGGCTGAAGGCCGTTCCGATCCCCATCTGATCGGCACACGCCAGCATCTGCTGAGCTGCCGGATCGATCGACGCCTCTTCAGGGGTGCGCCGCTTCCTCCTCGAGGTGGTGCTCTCTGTTTCGGCCATGCTGGGATCTCCCCTATTCGTCGATCGTGGGAGCGGGACCCATGCCGGGGCAAGGCCACAAGGGCCTACCCACGACACTGATCTCCTGTCCAAATGAGACGGTGTTTCCGGCAGCCTCAACGGTCGCAGTGTGCCGGAAGTAGGTCGTGCCATCACCGCCAACTGCTGGTTCACCGGATTCGGTCGGGATCAGGAGCTCCCCGAGGTATCCCGCCTCGTTGAGCGTCTGCTTGAGGACGTCTTCCGACGTTTTCTCCTGGTCGTACTCGATCTGCACCACCTGGAAAGCGGCGGATGCGTTGATCGTCTCCACTCCGGGAACCTCGAACAAGATCCGCCGGACTTCGACCACATGGTGGTCGGCGTACATGGCCGGGACATCAAATGTGAGCGACATCATTCTCTCTCGCCACCTATCTACTCGAGTCCGGGTGGCAATGGGGCCCCTCCGGACTTAGCTTAACCACTGTCGGTGATCTCCCTTCGCACTCAATCGATGAGGCCTCTCTCTTTCAAAACGGGGCGCGCGTCGATCAGATTCTTGTTGAGGGAGGCCGCCTCAGGAGGCAGGCCCATGGCGATCGCCATCAGTTGTGTGAAGTACAGCACCGGCATGGGCTGGTCGATCTCCATCTGGGTCTGGCGGGCATCCAGATTGGCGTGGCACAGCGGGCAGGCGACCGCGATCGCGTCCGCACCGGCCGCCCGGGCATGGTCGATCAGTTCCTTGCCGAGCGTCAGCACGATGTCCTTACGGATCAGGGAATGGACCGCTCCGCAGCACGAGGTCTTGTACGACCAGTCGACCACATGGGTTCCGAGAGCCGCCATGATCTGGTCCATGTCGGTGGGGTCCTCGGGATCCTGCGCACCGGTGACCTCGGGGGGGCGGGTGAGCAGGCATCCGTAGTAGCACACCACCCGGAGATCGGTGAGGGGGCGCTGCACCTTGGCGGCGATCCGGTCGGTGCCCACGTGGTCGAGGATCATCTCGAGGAGGTTGCTCACCCGGACGGCCGACTCCCCGTTGTCGGTCGACGCTTCCCCGTCTCGATCCCCGTACTGGGCGAACTTGTGGCGGCTGAAGCACCCGGCGCACGGCATGGTGACCTCGGAAAACCCACTCCGTTGGATGAGCGAGAGGTTCTCCATCGGCAGATCGACGGCCTTTTCCGGGTCGGCCCGATGGGCGACAGACCCGCCGCAGCACGCCCATCCCTTGGGTTCGATGAGGGTGACGCCCAATGCTTCACAAACCGCTCTTGTGGAATGATCGAATTCCTTGGCGGTGGACTTCAAGGAGCACCCCGGGTAGTAGGCGACGGCCCGATCGGCTCCCGCGATCGGCCGGACCTTGCGGCGCCGGCGGGCCCGACGAGGAAGGAAGGCGAACTTGCCCTTCTTGAGCATCTTCATCCCGATGTCGAGGTCCTCGGTCAGGTTCCCGGTTCGCAGCTTCAACTCGGCGAGCATTCCGAGTTCGTAGGCACGCCGCCATAGCCGGATCTCTCGGAGGAAGGCGGAATTGAAGGCATCGGCCTTGGGCACCGGCGGCTTCACCCCGCGCTCCATGGCTTCGCGGGTGAGGAAATCCATGATCCCGGCAACGTCCAGGCCCTGAGGGCAGTGCGTGGTGCAGGTTTGACAGGAAGCACACAGCCAGGGTGTTTCAGCGTGGAGGGCTATGTCCTCCTGGCCGAGCTGCAGCGCTCGCATAATCTGATTGGGCTGCCAGTCGAAGAACCTCGAGATCGGGCACCCGCTGGTGCACATGGCGCACTGGTAGCAGAGGGATACGTTCTGGCCGAGTTCCTCGGCGACCCGCCGGGCCAGGCCGGAGCTGATCGAAACCGGTGCGTCACTCACGTTGCCGGGACCTCCTCGAGCGTGGGTCGCGGCAGCAGGCCGGCGCCCTCGACGACCGGCCGGACCGCCTCTTCCCATTCGATCGCCATGATGTGCACGCCGGCCACTCCGTCGATCTCACGGACCTGTTCGATCAGCTCGATGCAGATCCGGATCCCCTCTCCCCTCCATGCCGCCGCTCTTGCCTTCTTGTCGTCCGGCTTCAGTTCGTCCTTCGACTTGCCGGCCCAGGCGGCGCCGGCCTTGGTCATCCGCTCGATAAGCGCGTCGGGCACCAACAGCCCCGGTACGTTGTCGACCATGTAGCGGGCCATCCCCGGGCTCTTCAGGGGGCCGATCCCGGCCAGGATGAAGACCCTCTCGTGGAGGCCCAGGTCTCGAACCTTCTCCATGTAGCGGGCAAAGGCCGGGACGTCGTAGATGAGTTGCGTCTGGATGAAGTCCGCGCCGGCGGCGACCTTCTTGGCGAGTCGATAGGGCCGGTAGTCGGTGGGGTCGGCGAACGGCGCCGCCGCCGCTCCGACGAAGAACCTCGGCTCCTGGCCTTCGAAGGCATCACCGCATTGGAAGACCCGGTCGTCGCGCATCTCGGCGACCATCTGCACCAGTTGAACCGAGTCGATGTCGAACACGTTCTTCGCTGTCGGGTGATTGCCGAACTTCTGGTGATCACCGGTGAGGCACAGCAGGTTGCGCATGCCGAGGGCATAGGCGCCCAGCAGGTCGGCCTGGATGGCCAACCGGTTGCGGTCGCGACAGGTCATCTGGACCACCGGCTCGAGGCCCTCCTCCACGACGATTGTCCCCGCGCCGATGCTCGACATGCGGACGATCGCCGTCTGGTTGTCGGTGATGTTCACCGCGTCACAGACGCCCATGAGCAGGCCCGCCTTCTCGCGGATCACATCGCCGTCGGCGCTCTGCGGTGGGCCGAGTTCGGCCGTCACCGCGAAGTGCCCGGCACGCATGACCCGCTCCAGATGGGAGCCGGAGAGTTGTCCGTTGGCGGCGGGGGTGTCGACAGCCATGATCACTCCTGCTCCGCTGCGAGACGGAGGTCGTCTCTGATGATCCGACGAGGTCCACCATCGCGGGACGCCTGCCAGTTCTTCGGGGGCTGCGGGTTCAGGAGCACATCGAGCCGACCGAGATGTTGGAGCCGATCGTGGATCAGCTGCCAGGCGCACGGCGTCTCCGGATCCACCTCACAGTGGCCGTTCTCCGAACCGCCGCACGGCCCGTTGAGGAGCGATTTGGCGCAACGGGCGATCGGGCAGATGCCGGCCGTGATCCCCAGGATGCACTCGCCGCAGGCGGCGCACCGCTCCTCCCAGACGCCCTGTTCGACCGGGAGCCCGAGGAAGCTCGTGTCGAGGCCGGGGACCACCCACGCATCGGGGAACCGTTCGGCGATCGCCTGAACGCCTATGCCGCATCCCAGGGACACGATGGCATCGGCATTCTCGATGTCCTCCCGCACCTCATCGAGGTACTCCCACTCGCACTGGCGTTGGACGGTCGAATCGACCACTTCCTTGGCGTCTCCTTCGAGCTTGGTGGACATCCGCAGCGAGACCGCCAGTTCGGCCGCTTCCCGGGAGCCGCCGGCAAGACACACGGTGACACACGTGCCGCAGCCCATCACCAGTACGTCTCGGGCATCCCCGATGAGGCCCCTGATCTCCTCCAACGGTTTCTGTTCGGCGACGATCATCGGCTCAGTCTCCTCTCGTCCCGTCGGCGACGGCCCGCAGCGGGTTGGGCCCCATTGCGGCGATCCGCTCGGTCATCTCGGTGGCCGCCTTGACGAAAGCTGCGGCCATGGCCGCAGACATGTTGAACATCTCAACACGTTCCGGCTCCAGCCCGATCTCACCGAGCATGCTCCGGACGCGTGTGACCCTCCGCCTGGCGCTTGCATTACCTTCCAGGTAATGGCAGTCACCGGGCAGTCACCCCGCCGCCATGACGCCGTCGACGCCCTCCTCGAAGGCGAGGAGGACGCCGAGCACGTCGAGCCTGCCGGTGCAGGGCAACTCGACAATCTTCACATCCGGCGGATACTGCATCCGCAGGCCACCGGCCAGATCTGCCGCCGCGTAGGCGCAGTGCTCACAGCAGAAGGCGACGATGTTGAGGCGTTCGGTGTTCATCGAACCGGTCTCCCTACCGCTTCCAGGGGTACGAAGCCCTCCGGCGGGCCGACCAGGGCGCCGACCTTGGCCGTGGACTGCGTGTCGGTGAAGTGCCTCAATTCGATGGCCCGGGCCGGGCACTCGGCCGCGCAGATCCCGCACCCGCGACACACCGCCGCTTCGATGACGGCGGCGCCGAGTATGCCCCCCGCCCCGGCCACCTCGGGTGCGATGTGGGGCACTCCGAAGGGGCAGATCCGCACGCAGGTCAGGCATCCGGTGCATTGCAGAGGATCGACGACCGCGACCTGGCCCCCGGCCAGCAGGGTGTCGTGGCTCAGGATGCGGGTTGCCCGGGCGGCCGCCGCCTGGGCCTGGATCATCGTCTCGTCGACCAGTTTTGGGTAGTGAGCCGCCCCGGCCATGAAGATGCCGTCGGAGGCGAAGTCGACGGGCCGGAGCTTCACGTGGGCCTCGTGGAAGAACCCGTCGGCGTCGGTACCGCACTTGAAGAGGCCGGCCAACTCGTCGATGTCGTCGCGAGGAATCGTCGGCATCGAGAGAATCACCAGATCCGGATGCATCTCGAGGGCCCGGTCGAGAATGGGATCGCGGGCCCGCACGGTCAGCGCACCGTTGGCCTCAACCCGGGGGGGGTCGTCGTCTTCGTAGCGGACGAAGAGGACTCCTCGCCTGCGGGCCTCGGTGTAGCTCCGCTCCTTGAACCCGTACACCCGGATGTCCTTGTAGAGCACCACGATTTGGGCGTCCGGATTTCGCTCTTTGAGTGCGAGTGCGTTCTTGAGCGCGACGGTGCAGCAGATCCGGCTGCAGAACCGCTCGGCGGGCCCGACACACTGGATCATCACCACCGAGTCCGGCGGCTTCTCCTCGGAGGTAAGAAGGCGCTCGAACTCTTGTTGGGTCACGATGCGCGGATCGCCGCCGTACCCGTACTCCGGACCCCTGTACTCCTGGGCCCCGACTGCCAATATCGTCACACCGTGGTTGATCCCGGTCCGGCCTCCCGCGCCGTCCTCGATCGTGCTGGTGAAGTTTCCCATGAATCCCGACGAGTCGACGATCCGGGTCTCCATGTGCAGGTCGATGAGAGGATTGCGGTCGACCTGCGTGATGAGCTCGTCCATCACCTCACGGGGATGCCTGTCTGTCAGGGAGGTGAAGACGTTGCGCACGTTCCCTCCCAGAACGTCCTGGTGCTCGACCAGGTGAACCGGGAAACCCTGATCTGCGATGGCGATCGCGGCGGTCATCCCGGCGACTCCCCCGCCGACCACCAGCGCAGTCTTCTCGACGGGGACGTCGAGGGTGTGCTGTGACTCGAGCAGCGACGCCCTGGCAACCGCCATCCGGACCAGATCCCGAGCCTTGCCGGTGGCCGCCTCGTTGTCGTCGGAGTGCACCCACGAGCACTGATTGCGGATGTTGGCCATCTCGAACAGGTACGGGTTGAGCCCCGCGTCGCGCAGCATGTCGCGGAACAACGGACCGTGGGTGAGGGGAGTGCAACTGGCGACGACGACTCGATTGAGGTTCTGTTCGCGAATCTGCTCGGCGATGTGTTTCACGCTGTCCTGCGAGCAGGTGTAGAGATTGGCCTCGGCGTGGGCGACCCCCGGTAGCGTGGCCGCGTAGTCGGCAACCTCCGGCACGTCGAGGAAGCCACCGATGTTCGACCCGCAATGGCAGACGAACACCCCAATCCGCAGTACCTCGCCGGCCACATCCCGTTCGGCGGGGAATTCGGGCGGGGTGGTGAGGCTGAATCGCGCCTCCCTGAGCCGGACTGCCACCGCCGCCGCGGCGCCACTCGCCTCGGTGACGGATTCCGGGATGTCTTTCGGTTCCCGGAAAGGCCCCACGGCATAGATGCCGGCGCGGCTGGTCTCGAGCGGGTTGAACTGAACCGTATGACAGAAGCCGTATTCATCGAGTTCTATGCCGAGCCGCTGGCCGAGTGCCTTGACCGAGTCTGAGATTTCCATGCCTACCGAGAGGACAACCATGTCGAAGGGTTCCTCGTGGAGGCTGCCGGTCTCGTCCTGGTAGCGAACCAGCAGATCGCGGGTGGCGGGATCCTCGCGCAGCCCGCTGATGCGACAACGGGTATAACGGATCCCGTAGCGGTCCCGCGCCCGCTCGAAGTAGCTCCAATAACCCTTGGAGAACGCCCGCATGTCCATCATGAAGACGTTGATGTCAAGGCCGGGTTCGTGCTCCTTGGCCATGATCGCTTCCTTGGTGGCATACATGCAGCACACCGCAGAGCAGTAGTCGTGGCTCTGATCGCGCGAGCCGACACACTGCAGGAAGGCGATCCGCCTGGGCGACTCGTGGTCCGAAGGCCGCTCGATGTGGCCGGCGGTGGGACCGGAGGCCGACAGCAGTCGCTCGAACTGCATCGCCGTCACCACGTTGGCGTAGCGGCCCAGCCCGTACTGCTCCGACATCTCGGCCTGGTAGATCTGGTAGCCGGGAGCAAGGATGACGGCACCGACGTCCAGGCTCTCCGTGTGGGCCACCATGTCGTGGTCTATGGCGTCGACTCCGCACGCAAAGGCGCAGGACATGCATTCGGAGCAGATCCCGCACCCCAGGCAGCGGGCGGCTTCGGCCTTGGCAGACTCGTCGTCATAGCCCCGCTCGACCTCGGCGAAGCTGCCGACCCGGGCCGAGACCGCAAGCGTTTGCAGCGGGATCCGGGGCTGCCGTTGGACGTGCTCCAGGTCGGCGGGGGTATGCCTCACGACGGGCAGATCGGGCGTGCGGGGCGGCGCGGGGTGCGCGCCCCGCAGGTAGCGCAGGATCGAACAGGCGGCGATGTGGCCGCTCTGGACGGCCTCGATGACGAACGATGTCCCCGAGACGCTGTCTCCGGCTGCGAACACGCCCTCGCGGGTGGCCGACAAGGTGCTCGGGTTGGCGGCGATCGTCTGCTGCGGGGTGACCTCCACCCCGGCGTCGTCGGGGATGAAGGCCAGGCCGGCTCGCTGCCCCACCGAGAAGATCACCGTGTCGCAGGGTATGACATGGGAGGAATCAGGCACTGTCGTCACGTGGAGGCGGCCTGCTTCGTCGAACTGGAACGAATCCACCTCCAGGCACTCCACTCCCGTCACCCGGCCGCCATCGCCGGCAATCCGTTCGAAACTGAGGCCGGCATGCACGGTGACGCCCTCGGCCTCGGCGGCCTCGACCTCCCAGGGATGTGCCGGCATCTGATCGCGCCCCTCGAGACAGGCCAGATACACCTCGCGCCCCAGACGTACCGCACTGCGGGCGACGTCGATCGCCACGTTTCCGCCGCCGAGGACCAGCACTCGCGGGCCCAGCGGCGAAGCCTGGCCGTCGGCGTCGCCGTCATACCGGCCCAGTCGCACGTCGCGCAAGAATTGGGTGTTGACCAGAACGCCATCGAGTTCCGCACCGGGGATGGGCAGCCGGACGCCCTCATGTGCTCCCACCGCGATCAGTACCGCCTGATGGCCTTCCTCGAATAGGTCGTCGAGGTTGTCGACCCGGTGGTTGAGTCGCAGGTCGATGCCCAGATCCACGATGTCCTGGACCTCACGTTCGATGATCTCTGCGGGAAGGCGGAACTCGGGGACCCCGAACCGGAGCATCCCCCCCGCGGAATGGAGTGCCTCGTAAACGGTGACGGGGTACCCGGCGAGGGTGAGGTCCTGGGCGGCGGTCAGGCCGCACGGGCCGGCGCCGATGATCGCGACCCGCTCCTCGTGGATCGGCACCACCGACTCCACCGGGCTACGGGTGCCGGCGTAGACCTTGTCGGCGACGAATCTCTTGAGGGCCCGGATGTTGATCGGCTCGTCCACCAGGCCGCGGTTGCAGGCGATCTCGCAGCGGTGGTTGCAGATCCGCCCACAAATGCCTGGGAAGGGATTGTCCATCTTGATGACCCGCATGGCGTCGTCCCAACGGCCCTCGCGAATCAGGGCGATGTACCCCTGGGCCCGTTGACCGGCCGGGCAGGCGTCTCGACAGGCGGCGATCCCAAGCTTCTCGATGGCGAAGGCGTTGGGGACCGCCTGCGGGTAGAGCTTGAAGGCCGCCCGCCGGGTACCGATGCCCTCGTTGAAGCCATCGGGGACCACCACCGGACATACCTGGGCACAGTCTCCGCACCCGATGCACACGCTGGTGTTCACATAGCGGGGCTGGCGGCGGACCCTGACCCGGAAGTTCCCGACCTCACCGTCGACATCCAAGACCTCGGTGTCGGTCAGCAGCTCGATGTTGGGATGTCGCCCCGTCTCCACCAGCTTCGGGGAGATGGTGCACATGGCACAATCGTTGGTGGGGAAGGTCTTGTCGAGCTGCGCCATCTTTCCACCGATGGCGGACTCAACCTCGACCAGGTACACCTTGAAACCCTGGTCGGCGAGGTCCAACGAGGCCTGCATGCCCGCGATGCCCCCTCCGACGACCATCACCGCTCCGATTGGCGTGGCGACCTCGCCGTGGGTGGCGTCGATTACCGCATTCACATGCACCCCCAAGCGTCCGGGTAAGGCCACACTCTCTTGTGTCGCGCCCCTTGGCAAGGGGCTTTCGGCCCTCGAACGGTGTGGTGCGTCCCGTTGGATCGCCGCACTACGTCCCAAGTAGCAGGCCTCCATCAAGGATCCGGACCTGAGCGTGCCACTCCAGAAGGCCTGACACCCGGCCCTCTCGGCATTCCTCTTGAGAGAATCGTGATCGATCCACTGGTGCTCACCGTCGGAGCCGACAGCAACGCGTCACGGGCGAGACTCGACATCATCGCTCTGTTGACGGCGGAGTACGGTGTCAGCATCGATCTCGGTGCCAGCAATAACGGTTCTTGCTGGTGGCGCGGTGGGACTCGAACCGGGCAAAAACGGCCGCCATGGGGTTGGGGCCCCATATGGTGGAGGAGGACCGACCGTATCCTGCTCGGGACGCTCGAGCCCTCCTCGGTCTCGAACCGACCCTCAATCGTGCCTCCCAAAGCTCGGCGCCTCGCGCCACGCCTGTTCGGCGGCAGCGCCGCCGAAGCCGGTCCGGGAAAGGATCGGTGGAGGTGAGGGGAT
>JAZGIX010000248.1:0-4260 GCA_036482315.1 Acidimicrobiia bacterium
GTGGTCGCGACAGGTAGCCAGTAACCAGTACCAGAAGTGACGTCGTTCCTCAGGGTCGAACGCGCTTGCCGCCTCCGCGCCGCCGTTCGGTCGAGTATCCAGTATCCCACCACCAGGAACTGGTCGACGGTCTTACTGGGGACTGGTTACTGGTTACTGGTTACTGGCTACTGGCTACTGGCTACTGGCTACTGGCTGCTCCGACCCCTGATCACCCAACCACGGGCAGTAACCTCACCAATCGTGCATTACGACTACACGACCGTCACCCCTGAATCCGTCCACAGCGCAGTCGAAGACGCCATCGAACGCGGCGAAGAGTTGGTTGCCACCATCATCGAGGCCGACGGACCGCGTACGTGGGACAACACGATGGCCGCCCTCACCACCCTCGACGACCTGATCGTCCGGGCCAGCGGCATCGGCCCATTCATGGCTCGGGTCCACCTTGACCGTGAGGTGCGCGACGCCGCCCAGGAGGCCGAGGAAAAGGTCTCCAAGTGGACGTCGGATCTCATCTTCCGGCGCGACCTACGCGATGCGGTCGAGACGTTCGCCACCACCGATGAAGCAGCTTCCCTCACCGATGAGCGGTCCCGCTACCTCCAGTTCATGCAGCGCGATCTGCGTCGGGCGGGCCATGACCTCTCCGACGAGGAGCGAGACGAGGTTCAGCAGCACCGGACCCGCCTGGTCGAGTTGGGAGTTGCCTTCAACCGCAACATCGATGAGGCGCAGGGAGGACTGGATCTCGATCGCGACCAGCTCGCCGGTATGCCCGACGACTATGTGGCGCGGCTGTCCCCCGGCACCGACGATGCCACGTATCGGGTCAGCATCGATTATCCGGACTACTACCCATTCATGGACATGGCCACCAGCCGGGATCTGCGGCAACAGCTCCAGTTCATCTTCTACAACAAGGCGGTAGACGAGAACGAGCCGATCCTCGAAGAAGCCGTGCGAATCCGACACCGGATCGCCGAGATCTTCGGACTCCCCTCCTGGGCGGACTACGCCATGGAGGTGAAGATGGCCGATGGCCCCGAAGCAGTCGATGACATGTACGCCGGGATCGTCCCCGGTCTCACTGAAAAGGCACAGATCGAGGTGGCCGATCTGGCGTCCGCGCTCGATGGCGACGGGCAGGTCGAGCCTTGGGATCAGCGCTTCTTGCACACCAACATCAAGCGGGAGCGATTCGGCATCGACCCGTCGGAGGTGGCCGCCTACTTCCCGCTCCAGCAGGTGCTCGACGGGATGTTCGAGATCACCCAGGACGTCTTCGGCCTCAAATACCGTCGGATCGACAACCCACAGGCCTGGCATCCCGATGTGATCGCCTACGACCTTCACGATGCGGCATCCGATGCGAAGCTCGCCACCTTCTACATGGATCTCTTCCCGCGCGAAGGGAAATTCGGCCACGCCGCCGCCTTTGACCTGGTGCCCGGCCATCAAGAGGAAGCGGGCTACGTGCACCCCGTCACCGCCATCGTCGCCAACTTCACCAAACCGACCGCCGACACCCCGTCGCTGTTGCGCCACGACGAGGTCGTCACGCTCTTCCACGAATTCGGCCACGTCCTCCACAACAGCCTCGGACATACCGAATTGGTCCGGTTCAGTGGGTTCAACACCGAGTGGGACTTCGTCGAAGCTCCGTCACAAATCATGGAGCACTGGTGCTGGAATGCCGGAGTGTTGGCACGGTTTGCCCGGCATCACGAGACCGGCAAGGCGATTCCCGATAATCTCGTCAAGCAGCTGGTTGCGGCCCGCGACCTCCACGTGGGCCTCGCCAACCTGCGGCAGGTCAGCTTCGGGAAGCTCGATATGGCCTTCCACGGCCCCGGAGAAGAGAAGGACCTCAGAGCGATCGACCGAGCGACCACCGAACTCGCCCAGTTTCCATTCCACGAGCACACCTTCTATCCGGCCGGATTCGGGCACCTATTCGGCTACGACGCCGGGTACTACGGGTACCTGTGGTCGAAGGTATTCGGAGACGACATGTTCAGCCGCTTCGAAGAAGAGGGCGTCCTCAGCCCGCTCGTCGGCAAGGACTACCGGGAAAAGGTCCTAGCCCCCGGTGGCTCCAAGGACCCATCAGAGATCCTGCGCGACTTCCTGGGCCGCGAGCCGAATCAGAAAGCGTTTCTGCGGTTCTTGGGGATTGGGTAACCAGTAACCAGTAACCAGTAACCAGTAACCAGTAACCAGTAACCAGTAACCAGTAACCAGTAACCAGTTTTGGGCTGGATACTGGCTACTCGACCGGGCGGCGGCAACGTGACAACAAGCGCGTCTGACCCCGAGGGACGACGCCACTTCTGGTACTGGATACTCCTTAAGCCAGAACCGCCTTTGCCGCCACTTCTATTGGCTTCCGGTCGATCGAGAAGAACTCGATGGGGGCGTCGGTGTCCCACTCGTCGGACTCGGCTCCGGTCAGCAGGCGAGCGATCATCGATCCGACCGCAGGAGCCTCCTTGAAGCCGTGGCCGCTAAAGCCATTGGCAACTATGAAGCCGTCGAGTTCGGTCTTGCCGAGTACCGAGTGCACATCCTCGACGTTCATCGTGTACATCCCGGCGATCCCTTCGATCTGACCGCGATACGGCAGGCTCGGAATGCGGTGATGGAGCGCATGGATCTTCACGTCGCGGTAGGCGGCATCGATGTTGCCATTGAACACGTCGGGGTCGGTCACGACCTCCTGCTCGTCCTCCTCCAGGATCGAGCCGACCAGGATCTGCTGGCCACTCGCTTCGGGCCGGAAGTAGATGCCGCCGGCAGCGTCACCGACGATGGGAAGAGGACCGGGCACCACATCGGGCCATTCCCGATAGATGACCTGTGCCCGGATCGGGTGGATGGTCCACGGGGCGTAGTCGAAGCCGGCAGTGGCAGCCAGCCGCGACGCCCAAGGGCCGGAGGCGTTGACGACCACGGGAGCGTCGATCGTCGACCCGTCTCCCAGTTCCACTCCGGTGACGGCGCCGCCACTGGTGCGTATGGCGGTCACCTCGGTGGAGAAGCGCACATCGACGCCGTTGCCGCGAACCGCCTCGAGCAGGTCCTGACAGGTGCTCACCGGATCGATGAAGCCGCTCTCGGTCTCGAAGAAGAAGGCATCGTGCTCGACACACTCGTGTTCCACCTCGCCGGTCAGATCGAAAGGTGTGTTGCATGTGCTGAGCGCCGGGAAACGTTGGTTGACGGTCGCTCCATCGATGATCTCGACGTCCACCCCGAGACCACTCATCATCTCGTAGACCGGGGCCAATCCGGCGCGATCCTCACTCATCATCCACAGAACCCCGGTGTGATGAAACTGGGCGCGCGGTTCGGACAGACCTGTATATGCGCTCCAGTTGCGGTGGGCCTTCAGCCCGTCGCGCGCCGCGGTGACGGACTCCGGATGGGTATAACGCTGCCGCAGAATGGCACACGAGGCCCCGGTCGAGCCTTCCCCAACGTTTAGTGCCTTGTCGAGCACCACGATGCTGCTGGCGTCGCGCCGGCTGATCTGATGAGCGATCGACAGACCCATTATCCCGGCACCCACAATGACGATGTCGGCTGTTTCACTCATGAGGCTCTCCTATTGCGTCGGCCCATGATTAGCAGGACGCGCCGGCCTCCGCTCAGCCATAGACTCCGGTGACGACGAGAGGAGCACCATGGACCTGCAGGGTGTCGAACTCACCTGGCTCGGTCATGCCGCGGTTCGTCTTCGCCTCAGAGACGGAACGGTGCTCCTCATCGATCCGTGGCTCAGCGGCAATCCCGCATGCCCCGACGCCGAGCAGGAGCAGGAACAGGTCGATGCCGTCTACCTGACGCACGGGCACTTCGACCACTTTGGAAGTACCCGTGAGATCGCGGCGAAACACGAGCCGCAGATCTTTGCGATTCACGAGATCGCCGTCTACCTCGAAGGACTCGGCGTGCCCAACGTGGTCGGGTCGAACAAGGGAGGCACGGTCGTCGGGCCCGGCGACGTCGCGGCGACACTCGTCGATGCGGTGCACTCGTCGGGCCTGTCGGGAGATGACGGCATTGTGCCGGGCGGCGATGCCGCCGGATGGGTGCTCGCCGTACCGGGAGGTCCGACTGTGTATCACGCTGGGGACACCGCCGTCTTTGGCGACATGGCTCTCATCGGCGAGTTGTGGTCACCCGACCTCGCTCTTCTTCCGATAGGCGGCCACTTCACAATGGGTCCGGTTCATGCCGCCCGTGCCGCCCAACTCC
>JAZGIX010000249.1:0-7676 GCA_036482315.1 Acidimicrobiia bacterium
ACGGCGCGGGAAACGTCGCCCTGCGAGACCCAGCATCCGGCCAATAGGTTGTACGGGTTCCCCATCTGCTTACAGATCCACCGGATCGGCATCGATCCTTACTCGGGCGCCGCCCTCGCGCCAGCGCGACACGACCGATCTCACCGCCACCCGTGCTGCAGTCAGATCCTGGCCTTGCAGCAACCACCTGGATCGGCCACCGCTCTCGGCCGGGCCGAGCACCTCGGCTCGCTTGCCGACCGCATCATGGAGCTCATCGGCAGCATTCACCGCCGGATCCTCGACCTCGATGACCATGACTTCTCCCCCCGGCGGAAACCCGGCAGCGGCACGTTCTGCCGAATCGATCCTTACGAAGGTGCTCGGATCGGCGCGCCGGATCGCTTCGATGACCGGATGTGAGGGATCAGACGTCTGAATCAGGCCGCGGCGACCCCGGCCGCGCCCCGCAGCGGCAACCGCCCGCGCCAGGAGTCGCAGCGCATCTTCAGCCGCCCGATAGGTCGGTGCAATGATCGGTCCATCTGCATCCACGACGATGGTGAGACCGACCGTCAGACCCGGTAGATCTCGTTCGGTCCCGACCACGACCAACCGGCCACTTCCCACATCTCCTACATTCTCCCGACCCACGACACGAGCGGCCTCACCCGCGACCCGCGAGACGCCCGAGCCCAGCATCTCGAACCGTCCAAAGCCACACTCCGCACATTCTTCCGAGCGGGTGTCGCACCGGGCGCAGATACCTGCATCGAACGCCCCCGAACCGCACCGCGGACATTTGCGGAGCGCCTTACAACGAGCACACCGGTGCGCCGTGCTCCGGCGGTGAGTGAACAACAGGACCGGCGTCTCTGCGGACACCGAGGCCCGCAGCGCGGCCCTGGCCGTCGGACCGAGGAGCGCCCCGACGCCGTCCTCCGTGCGCCGATCGACCACCTCTACCTGCCCCCAGGGTCGTCCGGTCGCAGGGATTCGATGGGCCGTGCCAAGAGCAAGGGCCTCTGCGGTGGGAACAAGTCCCATCAGAACGAGTCCGAACCGCTCGACCTGAGACCGTTTGAGCAGGATCTCGCGAGCGTGGGTCGTTGGAGTCGACTTGTCCTTCATGCCGCGGCGACCCTCCCCGACCACGAAGGCCGCCGCCAAGTCGCAGACGGGCCAGAACGCCGAAGCCCGTGTTCCGACCACGAGCGACCCGGGTCGAGCCGCGGCCTCGACCCAGGCCCTCGTCTTGTTCGCATCCGATTCGGCCGAAGTGCTCGTCACCACCCGGTCGCCCAGAATCGCCGCAAGTTCCCGTGACAACACCTCGCCTTCGACAACGGTCGGGGCGACCACGAGGCCGCTCCTACCATCGTTCAGCGCCGGCAATATGGCCGCCGCAATCGGTGTCGCCCATGGTTCGCCGCCGATCCAGATCTCAGTCGAAGGCCGCTTCCGGGCCATCAGTGCGGCGGCCATCCGCGGCGATGGCACCTCACCCATCCTCACCAGCCGGGACCTATCTTTCCAGGTGCGAGCCTTGGGCAGATTGGGCGGAGTCGCTTTGTTCAGGACGGCAGCGAGTGGGGCCACGTACCTGATCGCCGCCCAGCGCATCACCTGGAGAAACCTGGCATCGAAGACCGGGAGGTCTCCCGATCTGGCCAAGACGGATTTGAGACGGGCAGCGTCTCCATCGCTCTCGGCGACAACCCAACCTCGGACCCGCCGTCCTCCAAGGGGGACGCGAACGATTGCGCCCACGCCCGCCTCGATGCCCTCCGGAACGGCATATGCAAAGCCGTCGTCCACGGAGAACGATGGAACATCCGGCACGACTCGAACGATTCGGGTCAGGTGGGAGCTCTCTCTTCCGCGATCAGATCCCACAGTCGGGCGGCGACCTGACGCTTGCTCATCACCGGCCACCCGTCACTGTCACCGTTGGGATGGATGATCGTGACCCGGTTGGTGTCGACGCCGAAGCCGGCGTCGGGCAGCGTCACGTCGTTGGCCACTAGGAGGTCTACACCTTTGGAGGACGCCTTCTCCACCGCCTGTTCGACAGATCCGGTCTCGGCTGCGAACCCGACCAGAAACGGAGGGTTCTGCTGAGAAGCCACGCCGGCGAGGATGTCCGGGGCCGGCACCAGCTTCACCTCGGGCGGCCCGGCCGCCCGGCGCAGTTTCGTCTCGGCTTGATCCTGAGGCTTGAAATCGGCTACCGCAGCCACCAGCACGGCGACGTCCACGCCCCCGGCGCGCTTCCAGACAGCGTCGGCCATCTCATCAGCGGTCTCGACATCGACCACCTCGATCGAATCGGGCACCGTGATGTCGGCGGTGGTCACCAGCGTCACCGCAGCCCCACGAGCCGCGGCCTCGACGGCGACCGCCGTCCCCATCTTGCCGGTAGAACGATTCCCAAGATATCGAACCGGGTCGATGGGCTCGCGGGTTCCTCCGGCGCTGACCAGCACACTCGTGCCCGTCAGCGATCCCCTGCCGAGCAGAGTCTCGATGCCGTCGGCAATGACTTCGGGTTCACTCATCCGGCCGAGGCCCTCGTCCCCACCCGCCAGGGCCCCACTTTCAGGTCCGACGAGGTGGACCCCATCGGCCCTCAGAAGGCTCACATTGCGCTGAGTAGCCGGACTCTCCCACATCTCCGTGTGCATGGCGGGAGCAACCACCACCGGCCCTGTGAAGGCGAGAACCGTCGCCGAAAGCAGATCGTCGCTGAGACCGTTGGCGAACCGAGCCATTGTCGCCGCCGTCGCAGGAGCGATCACGATGAGATCCGCCCAGCGTGCAAGTTCGGTGTGCGGACTCACCGACTCTCCGCCAAAGAAACCCTCGTACGGCGGGGATCCCGTGATCGCCGCCAGCGTCTGCGGGCCGAGAAACTCGCCCGCCGACGCAGTCATGATTGCCCGAACCTGGGCGCCTCTCTCGATGAGGCGACGCGCCAAATACGCGGCTTTGAAGGCGGCGACACCGCCGCTGACCCCAAGCAGGACCCGGCGACCGGTCAGCACAGTCGCTACTCGTCGCGGTCGACGACAACCTTGTCTGCCGCTATCTCCTCGAACGAAATCGAGAGCGGCTTACGCGACAGGGAGTGGACCTGTGGTGGGATGTACCCACCGATGCCCTCGCCGAGCTGGTTGAAGTAGGCATTGATCTGGCGAGCGCGGCGAGCCGCGAGCACGACCAGGGTGAACCGTTGCTCGGTGCGTTCAAGCACGGTTTCGATAGGAGGTTCAATCATCGTTATTCGTCACTGGTTCGGGAACGGTTGCGAGTATATCGGTCATCTGGTCGATGGCTGCATCAAGGCCGTCGTTCACGACAACGTGATCAAACAACTCGCGGCTCGCTTCGATCTGTTCGTTGGCCACGGCCAGACGGGCCGAAACATCTGCCTCCGACGTATCGCCGCGCGACCGCAACCGCCGCGCCAGCTCCTGCATGTCGGGCGGAACGATGAAGATCATGAGAGCATCCGGGAACCGCTCGCGAACGATGCGCGATCCGACGATCTCGATGTCCAGCAACACATCGTTTCCGGCGGCCCGCTCCCGATCGAGTTGATCGGCCGGGGTCCCGTACATGTGCCCTCCGTACTCCGCCCACTCGACGAGTTCGCCGGCAGCGACGGCCCTAGCGAATTCGTCGTCGTCGACGAATCGGTAGTCGACCCCTTCAACCTCGTCCGGCCGCGGTGCCCGCGTCGTCATCGACACGGAGAAGGAGAACGGACGCCGTTGCGCCAGTCCGTCGACGACGGTGGATTTCCCTACGCCGGATGGCCCCGACACGACGATGAGCCGCCCGCGTCGGGGCTGGTCAGGAGAGCGCTGCGAGGAGGGCCTCCTTCTGCTTCCGTCCGAGTCCGCGCAACCGGCGATTCTCGGAGATTCCCAACTCCTTCATCAGGCGGAAAGACTTCACCTTCCCCAAGCCGGGGAGAGCGGTGAGGATCGCTTTGACCTTGATGCCACCTATGAGGTCGTCATCCGCTTTGGCAAGGGCATCTGAGAAGCTCAGCTCACCCGAACCGAGGGCTTGGCGAACGTCGGCTCGAGCCCGACGAGCTTCGGCCGCCTTGGCGAGGGCGGCGGTTCGCTGTTCGGGGGTGAGTTTCGGGGGATTGCCCATGGGTGCGACCTCCTGGTGCGCCGATCGTATCAAGCGGCTCGCGCCACTTCGACATATGGAGCCACAGCGGCTGCCGGATCTGCGGCTCGGGCGATCCCGGCGTCCACGACGACGGCCAACGCCCCTTTCGACAGCGCCTCCGCCACCTCCGCCACGGACACAGCTTCGTACACGACGACCGGGAGACCGGGTGCCACCTGCACCACCACCCCGACGTCACCTACCAATCCGAGGACGGCGGCAATTCGGGTGTCGGCCAATCCCTGAGCAAGCCCGCTGACGGCCTTGCCGCGCCCGCCGGGTGGGTCGGGTGCTTCGGGAGGTACCGTCGTCGCCAACAGCGCGGCACCGTAGGTCGCCACCACCTCGGCGGCGGCGGCGGTGGCGACAGGCCCGATCGCACCGTCCACGGTGACCCAACTCGCCCCGAGAGACGCCAGTGCTCGTACGGCGGCCACAACCTCAGTGGGCGTGCCCCCGATCCGCGCATCGGCCAGCACCTCGGCTTCAGATCGCACCGTCGCGATGACCGCCGGCCCAACCCGGTTCAAAAGCCGCGGGCCAATCCGGACTCCGACCCCAGCTTCGCCGACCGACCGCGCCACCCGGCGGGCCTCCGTCGCCGTCGGAACGTCGAGCGACACGACGAGCCGATTCATTCTCCGGCCGAGACCTGCTCGTCGGCGAGCTTGGCGAGGACACCGTTGACGAAACCTCCGCTGCGTTCGGTGGAGTAAGCCTTCGCCAACCGAACCGCTTCACTGATAACCACCGGCACCGGAGTTCGGGTGTGATGACGTAGCTCCCACAATGCGATCCGAATCACGTTTCGATCTACCGGAGGCATCCGCTCGACCCTCCATCGTCGTGAAACCCTGCCAATGGCAGCATCGAGCGTCTCACGCTCGGCCCAGACCCCTGCAACCAGCTCCGCAGCCCGTCGTCCCAGATCGCCCGTAAACGGCTCAGAACCACGTTGATCGGCCTCATAGAGACACCTGAGAGCTTCCTCACGGGCCTCGGGGCGGTTCATGGAGGGTTTCCCCTACCCCGAGACCCGAGTCATATATCCGCCGGTCCGGGTATCGACCTTGATGCGGTCGCCCTGTTCCACGAATAGGGGGACTTGAACGACCAGTCCAGTCTCCAGCGTGACCGGCTTGGTCGCACCGGAAACCCGATCTCCCTTGACCCCTGGCTCGGCTTGGGTGACCTCCAACTCGACCGATACCGGCAGGTTGATGCCGATGGGCCGGCCCTCGTACATCGCCAGGTCGATCGAATCCCCTTCCTTCAGAAAGGAGATGGCATCGCCGATCTCGTCGGATCCGAGCGCAATCTGGGTGAATGTCTCACCGTCCATGAAGTGGAACCCCAAGTCATCGCGATATAGGAACTGGTGATTCCTGCGGTCGATGATCGCTTGCTGGACGTTCTCGTCAGCCCTGAAGGTCCGATCTACAACGACTCCCGACTCCACATTCTTCAGTTTCATGCGGACGAACGCTTTGCCTTTACCCGGCTTCACATGCTGGTACTCGACAATCTGGAAGATCCCGTTGTCGAGGTCGAGCGCCATACCGGGCCTGACATCGTTGGTGGAAATCATGGTGTTCTGGGCTCCTTCGAAGACTTGGTGAGGACCGTCGAGCCGAATTCGGTGACCAAGACCATGTCCTCGATTCGTACTCCCCCAACTCCCGGCAGGTAGACGCCGGGTTCGACGGTTATCGCGTCCCCCGGCATCAGGACGTCATCGTTGCCGGCTCGCACCCAGGGAGGCTCATGTATCTCCAGACCCACTCCGTGCCCGGTGCTGTGAAGGAACTGCTCCTCGTATCCGTACCCGCGAAGCACTTCTCTCGCCTCTTCGTCCACCGCACCACACGTGACTCCCGGTGCAACTGCGGCAAGGCCCGCCTCCTGCGATTCGGCTACGGCTCGATAGACCTTCTCCATTTCGGCGTCGGGCTGCCCCGACAACCACACTGTGCGCGACATGTCGCTGTGGTAGCCCTCAACGGTGCAGCCGTAGTCGAGCAGCAGCAGACCGTCGCCGACCGGGTTGCGACCCGACCGATAATGCGGAATCGATGCTCCAGCGCCCGCGGCGACAATGGGATCCCACCCTGCTGCCTGACCTCCCGCCTTGCGCATCTCGTCGATGAGACGCCACCCCAACTCCTCCTCCGACAGCGTCGTCGCCGTGATTTGCCTGAGAGCAGAGAAAGCCGCGTCGCCGGCATCGGCTGCAGCTTGGAGAGCGGCAACCTCGTCGTCATCCTTGGTACGACGCAGCGCCTCGACCGCCCCACTCCCCGGGGTCACCTCGATGCCGGTCTCCTTTCTGAAGCTCTCCGAAAACTCCCATGTGACATCGTCCGCCTCGAGGTGAACTCCCTCCAGACCGTCGACGAGAGATCGAAACACATCCCACATTCCACTCGTATACACGACCAGATCGGCATCCGGCAACGCCTTCAAGAGACTTGCGGCGAGTTCGCCGTATCGGCCGTCTGTCACGAAGGTGGCCGGGCCGCCGGGCCTGACGAGCATCCAGCCGCTCGACCCTGTGAAGCCGGTGAGATACCTCAAATTCGGGGCCTTCGAAACCAGCAAGGGGGCGTCGATCGCCGCGCCCAAGGCTTCCAGACGTAGGGCGTGATTCATTCGTCTCCGATACCGATCGCGTCGAGGCCGGCGTCGAGGGTAGCCGGGTCGATGTGAGACACCTGAGGACGACCTAACGCCTCGAGCAGCACCATTCGCAGGCCGCCGGAGTCGTTCTTCTTGTCGATCAGCATCAGCTGGTGGAGATCTCCCCGTCTCAATCCCGGACACACCAGCGGCAGACCCAGCGCCGCGATAATGCGCCCGACCCGGTCCTCATCGTCGAACCCGCAGACCATACGAGAGATGGCCGAGGCAGCGACCATGCCAACCGCGATCGCACGTCCGTGACTCCAACCGGCAAGAACTTCGACCGCATGGCCGATGGTGTGCCCAAAGTTGAGGTGAGTTCGGGATCCCGCCTCCCTGAAGTCGGCGGCGACGATGGTCGACTTCACCGCGACAGCGCGTTTGACCACTTCCTCGAGATCGGCGTCGAGACCCGAGCGCTCGATCGCATCCACCAGAGCGGAATCGCCAATCAGGCCCGCCTTGAGAGCCTCAGCCATTCCCTCGGCAAGCAAGGGGGGCGGTAACTCGTCGAGCAGATCCACATCGATGATGACCCGATCAGGTTGGGCAAACGTGCCGACGAGGTTCTTGCCGCCGACGTTGAGGGCCGTCTTGCCACCAATTGCGGCGTCGACCGCTCCGAGGAGAGTGGTGGGCACGTACCGAGCCTCGACGCCGCGCATGTAGACAGACGCTATGAACCCGGCGACGTCGGTGAGAGCCCCTCCGCCGATGGCGACTACGACCCCGTCCCGCCTCACGCCGACTCGCCCCATCCATGCCGTCGTCTCCTCGACGACGGTGAACGACTTTGCCGCCTCGGCATCGGGAAGCAGCCGCGTCACCAC
>JAZGIX010000250.1:0-5384 GCA_036482315.1 Acidimicrobiia bacterium
GACGAGCACCAGAAATTCGCCGTCGTGGATCGTGAGGTCCACGTCACCGACGGCACGGGTCCCGTCGTCGTAGATCTTGCCGATTTGCTCGAGTTTGATCTCTGCCATTGACCCTCCCGGGAACACCGATACCGCGCCGAGGTTAGCAATGCGGCTTGTACCATGGCCGAGTAGTTGTCTCGCAAGGAATAACGTGTCGGATCCTGTTGCAGTGCTCACCGGAGGAACGGGCGGATTGGGTAGAGAAGTAGCGGCCCGATTGGCGGGACGCGGCTTTCGTCTTGCGATCACCTATCTCGTGCCGGATGAAGCCAACGAGGTAGAAGGGCTGTTGGGTCTGCCAGAGGATCGACTCTTTCTCAAGCGAGTCGACTGCACCGACGGCGAAACCACAACCGCCTTCATCGACGAGGTCGTTGAGACCCTCGGGGGACTCAACGTGCTGGCCTGCCTGATCGGCGGGTGGGCCGGAGGTCGCGATGTCGAGGAGACGGACGATGTCCGATTCGAACGCATGATCGACCTCAACCTGCGAACTTCGTTCAATGCGGCACGGGCTGCGATCCCTCATCTACGCGCCGCCGAATGGGGAAGGATCATCATGATGGGGAGCAGGTCTGCGGTCGATCCCCCCTCCGGTCAGGCCGTATACAACGTCGCCAAGGCGGGTGTGATCGCTCTCGCCCGATCGATCGCCGAAGAAGTGTCGGATGCAGAAATCACCTCGAACGTCGTCCTGCCCGCTCTGATCGACACTCCCGCCTTCCGAGAGGTGGTCCCGTTCGCCAATTACGTCGACTGGCCGACGCCGGGAGAAATCGCAGCGGTGATCGACTTCCTCGCCTCCAAGGATTCATCCGTGATCAACGGAGCAATGATTCCGGTGTACGGCGGATCCTGAGGCAGGATCCGCCGGTCCTCAGTCGTTGGTCATTAGTCCTTAGGAAGACTCTTGCTAATCGCTAATGACTAATGACTTCTTGTAGCCCCGACCGGATTTGAACCGGCGTTACTGGCTTGAGAGGCCAGCGTCCTAGGCCGCTAGACGACGGGGCCGCGGCGGTAGTTGTACCACCTTCGCTCGGGGGGAAGGACTCGAACCCTCAATGCTTGGACCAGAACCAAGTGTGTTGCCAATTACACCACCCCCGAAGGGCCGGGGAATGGTAGCGACGCACCCTTGAGAGGCAAGATGGCGATAGCGGGATCTTGCCGGAAGCTTTCGAGCGACTCCGCTCCGCCATTAGACGGCTCCCGGCGCCGCTCACCCGAGGCGGTTCTTTGCGGCGGCGAATCGCTCGAGCGCGCGATCGCGCCCGACGGCCACGATCGACTCGAACAGCGGTGGGCTCACCGAAGAACCGGTGAGCGCCACCCGGAGCGGTTGCAGACCCTTTCGAGCCGACAACCCCCGCTCGTCGAGCATCGTCCTCAGGGCAGCTTCGACTCCCTCGCTGGTCCACTCGCAACCGGTGAGAGCCGCTTGCGCTGCCTCGAGCGCCACAAGCGCCTCGGGTGTCGCCATGACCTTGTCCCACGACGCTTCGTCGTACTCCAGATCGTCCACGAACAGGAACCGAACCTGTGGAGCGACCTCGGTGAGGAGCTTCGCTCGCTCCTGCACCAACGGAGCCAGATCGACCAGAGCCTGGACTTCACCCTCCGACAGGTCTCGACCCAGGTCACCCGCCACCAGGCTCCCCAGGTCGGTAGCAAACGCCTCCGGGCTCATCTGGCGGATATACACGCCGTTCATCCATTCGAGCTTCGTGGTGTCGAACACCGCGGGGTTCTTTGACACCGATCCGAGCTCGAAACGCTCGACCATGTCCTGGAGGGAGACGATTTCCTCGTCGTCGCCGGGCGACCAGCCAAGGATCGCCAGGAAGTTGATGACTGCCGACGGCAGGAATCCAGCGTCGCGATAGGCGCGGATCGCGGTGTCGCCGTGTCGTTTGGACAGCTTCTTGCCGTCCGGTCCGTTGAGCAGCGACAGATGGGCATACGTCGGCCGTTCCGCTCCCATCGCCTCCGTAATGAGGATGTGCTTGGGCGTCGACGAGAGAATGTCCTCGCCCCTCATGACGTGGGTGATGCTGTAAT
Organism: Acidimicrobiia bacterium; assembly: GCA_036482315.1. Lineage (GTDB taxonomy): Bacteria > Actinomycetota > Acidimicrobiia > Spongiisociales > UBA11373 > JACZWZ01. The sequence continues at coordinate 2,104 of JAZGIX010000250.1, forward strand.
CCACGTCGTCAACGGTCGATGCCAGGTGGTAAGTGGGCGAGCCATCGCTGCGCAGAATCACGAAGTCGTCGACGTTGGCGTGATCGAACACCACCTCACCGCGCACCGCGTCTTCGAACCGAGTCTCGCCGGGCCGGGGCACGGCGAAACGGATCGGTGGCGGGTCCCCGGCCGTCACCCTCTGCCGGGCGGCGTCGATCGACAACTGGTGACGCCCGTCGTAGACGGGTGACGAGCCGGATGCCGTCGCCTCGTCACGAATGAGCTTCAGATCGTCCGATGTCGCGCCGTCGTAGTAGGCAGCACCCGACGCCACAAACCCCTCGGCCACCTCCCGATAACGATCGAACCGATCGCTCTGACGATAGGTGCCGTGCGAGCCACCGACTTCGATCCCCTCGTCCCAGTCGATGCCCAGCCAGTGGAGACTGTCGAGGATGTCGGCGCGGAACTCGTCGGTAGATCGCTCGACATCGGTGTCGTCGGATCTGAGAATGAACTCCCCGCCGTGGTGACGCGCAAACAGCCAGTTGTAGAGCGCAGTCCGCCCGCCACCAACGTGGAGGTAGCCGGTCGGTGACGGAGCAAACCGGACGCGGACGGTCATGACCCGTCCACCACGGGGTTGGTGAGACTGCCGATCCGCTCGATCGACACATCCACCAAATCGCCTGCCACGATCGGGCCGACACCGGCCGGGGTCCCGGTGAGGATCACGTCACCGGGGAGCATCGTCATGACGCCGGTCACAAACTCGAAAATCTCGGCCACGCCGAAGACCATGTCTTCGGTGTTGCCTTCCTGCCTGATCTCACCGTTCACCGCGCAGGTGATGGATAGACCGATCGGATCGAGTTCCGTCTCGATCGCAGGTCCCAGCGGGCAGAACGAATCGAAGCCCTTCGCCCGGGTCCATTGACCGTCTATGGCCTGGAGATCTCGAGCCGATACGTCGTTGGCTGCGGTGTATCCGATGATGTGCGCCGAGGCGCTCTCAGCCTTGACCTTCCGGCTCACCTTGCCGACCACGATGACAAGTTCGGCCTCGTGATGCACCGTCTTGGCCTCCGGCGGCAGCACGATCGGCTGGCCGGGGCCGATGACCGCGGTAGATGGCTTGAGGAAGATCACGGGTTCGTCGGAGACTTTGGCGTTCTGCTCAGCAGCATGCTCGACGTAGTTGCGACCAACGCACACGACCTTGGTCGGGAACACCGGAGCGAGAAGCTGTGTCTCGGCGAATGGGAGCAACGTCTCGGTCGGCTCCCACGCAACGAAGGGCGATCCCCGGTGGACCCGAATCCCTTCCGGTTCGACCCCTCCGTAGGCGATCTCGTCGTCTTCGAGGCTGATCCGGACGATCTTCATGCGGTCAAACGCTCAATCGAAAACTCGCCGACAGTCGCCCGGAGCCGAGCATGATCGTGGGCAATTCCTGCAAAGGATTCGGCCGTGGCGTCAGTGAGTTCGAGGAGGCCGATCGCGGCCGAAACATCTGATTCAGTTGGGGCCCGCCCGAGCGCCGAAGCCCGCGCGGCCATCATTGCGACCACCACGGCTTCGACGTCTGACCGGAGGTGTGCGGAGCCGGGCAGTTCTCGCTCGCCGACGATCCGAAGGGCAAAACCTGTATCCGTGCCCGGGGTACCGAAGGCCCCTCCCCACGGCACCTCATCGGGCGAGCCGAGGTCGCCGGGTCGTTGCGGTGACCACCGGCGCGGTGCGCCCGGCGCGGCTTCCACTCGAGGCAGATCCTCAGACCTCAGTCGAATGTTCGGCTCCTGACCCACGAATGTCCTCTCAGTCCATCGCTAGTCCTCATCCTCCCCGCACCGATCGGCGCGAACAAGTCGAGAAAGTGCACCACGGGCCGTCCGTTGGGTGACCAATCTATTCGGATGTCGGGTATCCAGTACCCAGTCCGGCGACGTCGGCCGCCCCGACTGTTCTAACCTCGCCGCCATGCACCGTCTGGTCGCGTCTTCGTTCGGCCTGGGTCTCATCCCACGGCGTTTGTGGGGATCCGACTCGGGTGCCGGTACCTTTGGAGCCGCATTGGCGGTCGGGATAGGCATCTTCTTGTTGTCCGTAGACGCCGAGTGGTGGGTCACGCTCATCATCGGTTCCGTCGCAATCGGAGCTTCAATGTGGTCGGCGCGGCCGTTCTCAGATGACGGCGACCCCGGTTGGATCTGCATGGATGAGACCGCGGGAACGCTCGTCGCAATGATCGGCCTTGGTGGTATTCCATGGATCGCAGCGGTGGTCGTCGCCCGGGTTGCCGACATCTTCAAGGTGCTTCCCGGCGTCACCCACGCCGATCGGATCCACGGCCCCGTCGGAATCACCTTCGACGACGTAATCGCCGGTCTATACGGTCTGGGCGTGGGTTGGGCGTTGACCGGGCTGGGAGTCTGAGACCGTTATCCGATGTCCCGGAGACGGAGGGCCCCGAGACGGAGGGCCCCCCTCCAATCGGCCTGCGGCCGATTGACTCCCCCTCGAGGGGGGAGTGATTCCCTCTCGCTAATCGCAAGTTGCTAATCGCTATCGAATATTGAAGTACCAATACCAAACGCCGGCACTGGCGAGACCGGCGAAGATCGCCGCCTTGAACACCTGCTTGGTCATGCCCCACACGAATAGTGCAAGCGTGGCGACTCCGACTGCGAGGAGTATCGCCAGCAGCGTCGGATCCGCCTTGACGGTGTCGATGATCTCGTCGGCCCGCTCCCGAACGTCCTCGGGGACCAAGTCGTCGACCTGCATGAAGACACGCAACATCGACTTCGAGTGTAGGGGGTAAAGGCTTTTGGTCAGCCCATCACGGGCCACCATCCGATCGCCCCACACCCATTTCCGGGGAGGCCCCGTAGGCTGCCCGGATGACGAAGCGCCGTCTGTCTCCGACGATCGCGGCGGTTCTCAGCGGGCTGATTCCCGGTCTGGGACATTGGTACGCCGGGCATCGACGGCGAGCTGCCGTACTCATCGGCTTTACGGTCATCGCCGCGCTTCCGGCGACGGTGCTCGTGATCCTGATCTTCTTCAGCGGAGGGAAGTCCTTCGCATTGGACATTGCTCGCCCCTTCTTCGAACACCCCGGCTACCTGCTGCTCTTGCTCGCGGCCAACATCGCGGTGTTCGTCTTCCGGATTCTGGCGGGGCTCGACGCCTACTGGCTTGCAGGAGGCGGTTTCGCGGGCAAACGCGTCGTTGTCTTGGTGGCGGCGATAGCGGTCTTGACGACCGCGGCAGCGGCGCCACACGCCTGGGCGGCT
>JAZGIX010000251.1:0-4483 GCA_036482315.1 Acidimicrobiia bacterium
GACCGACAATGTGCCGGCTCCGACCAGGCCCACGATCGTCGCCGTGGTCACCGAAGACGACTACACTAACACCGTGCCCAGTACACCCACAAAGAGTGCAGCCAATGGATTCGAAACACCATCGAACAACGTATCGGTGAAACCACTCCCCAGCCCCTTGATCCCCGTCTCCAGCCCCTTGATGCCGGCCAGGAAGACATAGAGAAGACCGATGACCAACAGAACCCTCCCCCAAGTCGGGAGAGCAAACCGAGGGGACGGGGATTCGTGCTGTGGCTCCGCCATCGGCCGGGATGTTATCGCTCCCAGGACGCTCCCGAGCCGCGCGTACACTGCCCGGCAATGGCCGACTCGTCGCGCTCTTCGAACAGCCCCTTCGCCCGCCACAACATGCCGTTCACGATCGCGATAGTCCTGGCCGGAACCGCCCTCGCCTGGTTCACCCTGACCCAGGGCGTCTCCGGCCGGTCGGCCGCCGACCCGAGCGTCGCGGCCACCGTCACCACGCAGGCTCGTGACCCCCAAACGGTCTCATCGCCCGGCGAACCAATCGATGAGATCACCACCACATCGGCGACCGTGCCGGCCGTAGCCGCCTTACCCCTACAAGGTCTCACCACTGAGGTGCTGCTCGCGGGTCTCGCCCAGCCGGCGTTCGCCACATCGGCTCCCGGGGATGACCGCATCTACATCATCGAGCGAGCGGGCAGGATTCTCATCTTCGACCCGGCCACCGGCGTTCTCAATCCGGACCCCTACCTCGACGTTGCCCACAAGACGAACGCCAACACGGGGATCGAACTGGGCCTGCTCGGGCTCGCTTTTCACCCCGACTATGTCGAGAACGGGCGTCTCTTCATCTACTACACCGACAAGAGCGACAACACCGTCGTCGCCGAGTACGCCCGACTCGACTCCGACACCGTCGATCCGACGTCCGAGCAAAAGTTCATCAGCGTTGAACGCCGCGGAGTCCGCCACAACGCCGGAATGCTCGAGTTCGGACCCGACGGCTACCTGTACATCGCCATCGGCGACGGAGGCCTGTTCGAGGAATTCGGCCAGGATCCCAGTCAGTTTCTGGGGACGATCCTGCGCCTCGACATGAACAGCGGTGATCCCTACGGGATACCCGACGACAATCCGTTCTTCACCGGAGGGGGAGCACCAGAGGTCTGGGCCTATGGGCTCAGAAACCCTTGGCGATTCGCGATCGACCGCACATCCAACACGATGTTCATTGGAGACGTCGGGCAAGCGGACGCCGAAGAAGTCAACGCCGTAGCGCTCGAACCGGTTGGCTACAACTTCGGTTGGCCGGTGATGGAAGGGTTCAATTGCTGGCTCCCGCGTGACGGCTGCGACACGACCGGCAAGGTGCTCCCGGTGACGGCCTATGCCCACGATGATGGGTGCTCGGTGACCGGTGGTTACGTCTATCGCGGGTCTCAGATTCCGGAATTCTACGGCCACTACTTCTACGCCGACTGGTGCCTCGGGTGGGTTCGGAGTTTCGAATTCACCGATGGTGGGCTCCTCAATACCCGAGACTGGACCGACGATCTGGGCAGCCTCGGCCAGGTAACCAGTTTCGGGCTCGACCCGGACGGCGAGCTGCTCTACACGACATTCGAGGGTGTCCTGGGTCGCATCGTTCCTGAACGCTGAGCGACCGTACACTCGCCCCGATGGCCTTCTGCCCCAAGTGCCGGGCGCACGTCGCTCCGGACGATCGCTTCTGTTCAAACTGTGGTTCCTTGCTGGATCACCGTTGTTCAGCGTGCGGAACCAAGGTCGAAGAGAACGCCGAATTTTGTGGATCATGCGGAAGGCCGGTAGGCCAACCGACGGCAACCCTCGAGCATCGCCTGGTCACTGCGCTCTATGTCGATCTGGTTGGATCCACGGGTCTTGCCGAGGCGCTGGATTCGGAGAATCTGGCGACTGTGATCGGCGCCGTACATGACGCCGTAAGACGGGAACTGGCCGAACGAGATGGATCGGTGGGTGCGTTCGTCGGTGACGGAGTCCTCGGAGTCTTCGGGCTCCCTGCAGCCCATGAGGACGATCCCGAGAGAGCGCTCAAGACTGCGGCCGCGATTCTCGCCCGTATTGATGGCCTGAGCCACACGATGGGAGAGCGATTCGGGGTCGATCTGCAAGCACGGGTCGGTATCAATACGGGTGATCTCCTGGCCCCGGTCGGTGATGAGCCAGATCTCGGAACGCTCGCCGGCGACGTACTCAACGTCGCAGCCCGCCTGCAGGAATTGGCCCGACCGGGAGCGGTGGTCGTCGCCGAGCGTACGGCCCGTTCTGCCCCCCGGTTCCGGTTCAACGATCTCGGACTCCTCGAAGTGCGCGGCCGGGCCCGCCCAATCCATGCCTTCGAGGTCGTCGGTGAATCCGCCGTCGCCGTTCAGACGGTTCGAGCCCCGCTCCACGGGCGCACCGCCGAACGGCGCAAGCTTCAGAAGATATTCCAACGCGTGGTGGGCGAGGGCCGCCCACATCTGGTGACCGTTGTCGGCAGCGCCGGCGTCGGCAAGAGCCGGCTCGTGCGGGACTTCATCGACGGGGCTGCACGTTCCGACCCGGCCCTGACGACGTTGTCCGGTCGATGTCTCCCATACGGCGAAGACATAACCTATCGACCGTTTGCCGAAGTGCTCGGCCAACTCACAGGAGTCACGCCGACATCCGACCCCGACCAGGCCGCCGACACTGTCCAAGCGCTTGTCGCCCAGCACGTCACCGACGAGGACCCCGCAGTCGCGGCGGATGCCCTGCTGCGCATGATCGGTCTCGAGACACAATCGAGTCAGAGCCCTCCGACCCCGCGCCGAGTTCGTGAGTTGCTGCACACAACCTGGCGGTCCCTCATTTCAGGCCTGGCGGCCAATGGTCCGGTTCTCCTGCTCGTTGAAGACATCCACTGGGCAGGAGACGCGCTACTCGATCTGCTCGAACATGTGGTGCGTCGTGGCGAAGGTCCGATTCTGCTGATCGGTCCGGCTCGCCCGGAACTGATCGAGCACAACCCCGACTGGGGGCGCTCCAAGGGTTCGTCCACGATCATGGCCCTCGATCCGCTCGAGCCGCCAGAAGCGTCACGCCTGGCTGCGCACCTGCTCGCAGATGCCGGACTTCCCGTCTCCGAGACAGATCGAATCACGACGCGGGCAGATGGCAATCCCTTCTTCATCGAAGAACTGGTGCGTGAGATGAGTCTTCGCAGTGCCGACCGAGAACACGACACCGCCGAGCACGAGTTGCCGGCAACGATTCAGGGAGTGGTGTCGGCCCGCATCGACCTGCTGAGTCGGCGCGACCGGCGCGTGCTGCAGGCAGCCTCGGTGATGGGCCGGATCTTCCGACCGTCTGCGATCGAGACGATCATTGGAATTGCAAGCGACGAGCTGCGCCCTGTCCTAGATCGGCTCGAGGGGTTGCAGCTCGTCAGGGTCAATCTTCGATCGACCACCCCCGACGAGACCGAGTACATCTTCCAGCACGTCCTGATTCGAGAGACGGCCTACGCCCGCTTGTCCCGCCCGGATCTGGCTCGAATGCATTCGGCCATGGCCGATTGGCTCGAAAGCCGTGCCGAGCAGCGCCCCGAACCTGCAGAGCGCCTCGCCTTTCACACCTACCGCGCCCACGAGGCAGCAGTAGCCACCAACGACTATCCGGCCACCGAGGTCGGACGGCTGCGGGCGCTCGCAGTCGAACGTCTCCTCGACTCGGCAGCGCTCTCCAGGAGTCGTGCAGCATTCGGGCGGTCGCATGAATTGACCAAGGCCGCCATCGCAATTGCCGAAGGAGCCGCAGAGACCGCTCGAGCCCAGGAACAGTTGGGATTGACCTACTTGGCCGAGTACGACGGAGACGCCGCCTGGACGGCCCTCCGGACAGCCGTCGATCTCCATCTGAAGTCGGCGGGCCCCGACTCCGAGGCTGTCGCTCGGATCGCCGCCAGTGCAATCGAAACCCCGATGCGATGGCAAGGCACCATGCGCAATCTGCCGCCGATGGAAGACGTCCTCCAGTACATCGATGTCGGCATCGAACATGCCGGGGCACAGGATTCGGAGTCGCTGGCGAGGTTGCTCATCGGTCTGGCATTTACTCCGATCACCCCAGGCCCTCAAGGTGCCGAGGCCCGCGAACTCATCGGGGTCGATGAGGGTCGAGCCGCCGGTCAAAGGGCTCGCGAGATGGCCCAGCGACTCGAACTACCCCACGTCGAATCAGCCGCGCTGGATGTCCTCCAGAGTCACGCGCTGTGGGGCGGCAGGATTCAAGAAGCCGCCGAGATCAATGAGGATCGACTCCACCTCGTGGAGGCGGTGAACGACCCCTGGGAAGTTGGCGATACCCATGCGATGGCTGCGTGGCTTTCCTTCGACCTCGGCGACTACACGCTGGCCCGCGACCGAGCCCTCCACGGCTACAAGCGTACGATCGACGATGCTCCCAGCGT
>JAZGIX010000252.1:0-2489 GCA_036482315.1 Acidimicrobiia bacterium
GTCGGCGTCGCGGTGACTCTCGACAACCTGCTCAAGGGCGCCGCCTCCCAAGCAGTCCAAAACATCAACCTGGCACGCGGGGTGGGAGACGTCGCAGGGCTGCTTTCGGGCTGACATCAGCCGACCGGTCTGATCACTCCCCCCTGGAGGTGTCGGGTTGCGCGATAGGGCCGACGATTCTCTTTTCTGAACACTCTCCCCTTTGGGGGGAGTCAGCGAGCGAAGCGAGCTGGTGGGGGGTTGCTGGTCTGTGTCTCCGTCAGGCCAACGCGTCTTGTAGGTCAGTTCGCCGAGTGTGCGTCCGATAGGCAGCGGGATTGCCGCGACTTAGTGAGCCCCCCACCAATCGGCCTGCGGCCGATTGACTCCCCCCATAGGGGAGAGTGATCCAACCAACCGCCGGGCACTCAACGCGACAGATCACTCCAGGGGGGAGTGATCCACCAAGATATTGAGGACCGCTACCGCTAGACCACCAGTTGAAGGGCACCCGGTACAACGGTGACTCTCACCGGGGTGTGCCCCATCAACTCGCCGTCGGCTTCGACGATGAGGGGGCGCTCGGCGTCGATCTCGAATTGGGCGCCGCTCACCTGCAGGATTCGCTTGTCCGGCAAGTGGTTGCCTCGATAGATCTTGGGGATGAGCGTTGCCGCTTGGCGCTTGGGGCCGATGTTCATCTGAGCGTCGAATAGGCCATCGGATGGGTCGCTGTGTGGTGAGAAATGCATGCCGCCGCCGGCGAACCTGCCATTGGCAAGAAGGAGGTTGTGGGCGTTCTCCGAGAATCGTTCTCCGTTGACCACAACGGTGATCTGACACTTCGAGTATCGCGCCAGAACCGGCCAAAACGCGACGATGTAGCGGGCCTTGCCGAGGCCACGGGGGAGCCGCTCTGCTCGCTCCACCGTCGCCGCCGCGATGCCCATGTTGGTGAGGTTGGCAAAGAAGCGGGTGGTTCCGTCGTCGAAGTCCAGTCGCCCGATATCGATGGAGCGGGTGTCGCCGATGATCCCCTGGAGATGGGTGTTGGTGTGCTCGGGCAGATCGAATGATCTGGCAAAGTCGGCGCCGGATCCGGCGGCCACCACGCCGAAGCGGGGTCGCGAATCCGCGTCGACTTCCATCAAGCCGTTTACCACCTCGTTGACCGTGCCGTCTCCGCCAACCGCCACCACCGTCGCCGCACCGCCGGCGGCCAATTCGGCGGCCAACTCGGCGGCGTGGCCCCGGTGCTTGGTGGTGTAAATCTCGTAGGTCGCATCGGCCACGTCCAGAGCATTCATGAGCGTCGGGAGTTCTCGTCCGGCCCGGTTCTTCCCTGCGCGGGGATTGACGACGAGGGCGATGGGACCGGACATGGCAGCAGGCTACAGATCAGCGCCGCCCGAGCCGCTGAGAGGGCGGTCACGCGAATAGAGGTGTGGACTGGTCGAGGCCGTTTCCCTGCGGCGCTCCCTCTGGTCTTTTTGCTCTTCGCTGCGCTCATCGCGGTGTGGCCCGGGTCCCTGCCCAGGCCACCGAGTGAGCGCCTGCGGCGCTCCCTCTTTCCTTCAGGAGGAGTCGGCGGAGTCCGATACCTCGTCTGGGTGCTCTGCACCAGTAGAAGAGGAGACCAAAGCCCATGCTCGAGACAGACGGCTCGACGGCTGTTCGTCGGAGGGTCATCGGCATCGCGGCCGCGATGGCAGTGGTGGCCGTGGCCCTGTTCCTCGCCACTCCGGGACCCGACGTGCCGGCGTCGCCGATCGTGTTCCCGTGGTGGGCGCTCGCGTCCGGCTTCGTCTTCACCGAACTGTTCGTCATCAATTTCCAGGTCCGACGCGACGCTCACCCGGTTTCGTTCAGCCAGATTCCACTCATGCTCGGTCTGGCGATGGCCAGTCCTGCGGCGCTTCTTCTGGGCCGTGTGGTCGGCTCAACCATTGCGACTGTTGTAGACCGGCGTCAGGCCATCCACAAGATCATCATGAAGGAGGGGATCTTCCTCCTCGATACCGCAGTCGCCGTCGCTGTGTACCGATTGCTGCTCGCCGGTCGATCCCAAGTGTCGGCCGCCGGGCTGGGAGCAGGCTTCGTAGCCCTATTGGCCGCCTTGGCGGTCGGTGTCGTCGCCGTAGCCGCCACGGCCTGGCTCACTCAGCCGCAAGTGGACCTGCCCACGGCCGGTCGATCCCTCGTCGTGGGCAGCGCCATCGGTGCGATCGCCGGGGCACTCGCCGTCGGCGGCATGGCTTTGGCCTGGCAGGACCCGCTCGCATTGATCGGCGTGGCCGTCGCCGCCGGCGGCATGTACGCAATCCTCAGGGTCTACAGCTCGATGGGTAAGCGGTACGGCAATCTCGAGGCGATGTACTCCTTCACGACCGAGATCGATCGCGCCGTGGCGACCGATGAACTGATCGAGGTGACACTCAATGAGATGCGTGACTTTTTCGGAGCCGAGTATGTCGAGGCCGTGTTGAGCAGGGGTGTCACCTCGACCGCCG
>JAZGIX010000253.1:0-2349 GCA_036482315.1 Acidimicrobiia bacterium
GCGGTGTAGTCGGCGAGAAAACTGTCGGACGTCACCTGCTTCTGGCTCAGCCGGGACCCGGCTGTGAAGTCACGTCGTTTGAGGTCTTCGACATAAGGGTGCTCCGGGTCGAACCCCTTGGGCGGCCTCTGCAGCTTGTTGCCCTCGGATAGTTCGAAGGTGTCGGTGAATCGCTTGGCGTACGCAGCCTTCTTCCAGACGGCGGTGTCCTCGACGATCGCCGTACGGATTCTGAGTGCGTCGGCGGTCGACGGCTGCCACAACCCGATCCCGGCCCAGCATTCTCCGGGCTCGAGGTGGAGGTAGAAGCCGGGGGCGTGCACGTCATCCTTGGTGGCGACGTGCCGGAACTGCATTCCGGTGTGCGTCTTGTACGGGGTCTTGTCCTTGGAGAAACGGGTGTCGCGGTGGAGGCGGAACAGGGATCCACCCTGTCTCCGTGCGTCGGCGACGAAATGCGGCGAGATCTTGAAGAGCCGGTCGGCGAAATCTTCGATGAAATCGAGCGCCGGCTCACGGACATCGCTCTCGTATCGATCTCGATTCGCCTTGAACCACTCCCGGTCGTTGTTGGCGTCCAGGTCTTTGAGGAAGGCAAACGTCTTGTTGGTGAAGTGACGGGGCATGGGCTCAAGATATCGGATGAGACTGACGTGCGGGAGGGTGCTCACCCCACCGCGGGCTGCTGGGGGCGGATTCGAATCTACAAAGGAGCGCCGCCTGCAGGGGCAGTCCGCCCTGTAGAGGTGGCTCAGGGTCGAAGGACCCTGAAAGAGCGGAGCTAGATATGGAGCTAGATGCGAAAAGCCATGGAATTTGCGCGAAGCCCGCCGAAAACTTTTGAGTCCAATGGCCCTCGTTTGGCTGGTCTTGCGGCGGTACCTTCGACGTGACCGCTCTTACGAAGAATGTCACATAACTACGACGCCATCGGATCTGGGGCGGGGCACGGTTCGCGACGCGGCGAAGACCACCTCTGTTGCGTCGCACCATCCGTAGTTGTCGGGCTCGGTAACGAGATCGCCGGAGACGACGGTGTCGGCATCCATGTGGCCCGGATTCTGGAGCCCCGCATGAAGGATGTTCCCGGCGTGGATGTCGTGGCTCTGCCCTGGGCCGGGTTGGCGCTTCTCGACGTGCTGCGGGGGCGGGCCCGGGTCGCGATCGTCGATTGCTTGACCAGCGGGAACCACCCTCCGGGCACCATCGTCCGCCTGGACGAGCAGGGGATTGCAGGCTCGGTCCGGCTGAATTCCTTCCACGACATCAGCTTTCCCACGGCAATGGCTCTCGGGAGGCAGATGGGCTGGGAAATGCCGGACACCGTCGCGATCTGGGGGGTGGAAGCCGAGCGCGTCGGCGTATTCCATGAGGGTCTGTCGCCGGCTGTGGCTGCGGCCGTGGAGCCGCTGATCCGCGATCTGACCTTGTTCATTGATCCGGTGGAGAACCGACTCGAACCGATGGGAGTCATGCGATGAAGTCGCAGCTTGATCCGCTGTCCGGGCCACCGGCACCCGGGGTGTTGGCCAAGAGCGAACGGGACCTCAGGGAGGCGTTTCTCGCCGAAGTAGATCGGATCCCCGGCGCGGGCCGACTCAACCAATGCATCCAGTGTGGGACCTGCACCGCATCGTGTCCCGTCAGTTTTGCGATGGACCTCACGCCGCGTCAGGTCATCGCCATGTTCCGCGCCGGAGCCATCGAGGAACTGTTGCAGAGCCGCACCATCTGGGTATGTGCCTCGTGCTACCAGTGCACGATGCGATGCCCGGCCGACATTCGCATCACCGAGTTGCTCTACGCGTTCAAGCGAATCGCCATCGATCGGGGCATCTTCCCGCGCAAGTTCCCGGTGCATGTCTTTGCGCAGACGTTCGCCGACATGGTGAAGCGGCATGGACGCAACTACGAGGTCGGTTTGATCTTGCGGTACTTCATGCGCACCCATCCGATGGGTTTGATCAAGCGGCGCCGGGCCGGCTTCGGTCTCTGGCGCCGGGGTCGGCTCCCAATCAGGCCCGACAAGATCAAAGGGCTCAAGGACTTCCGCAAGATCATTGCGAAGGCCGAGATGTTCGACCTTCCCCAAGAGCAGGTGGAGCGGGAGAAGTTGACGGACACGGTGGGCTACGCCGCAATCGGAAGGTGAAGGGTCGACATGAGATACACCTACTACCCGGGCTGCTCCCTCCATGCGACCGGCGTCGCGTACGACAAGTCGATGCGGGCGGTTTTCGACAAGCTCGGCGCTCAACTGGTGGAGTTGGAGGATTGGAACTGCTGTGGTGCCACCTCGTACACGTCCGTCAAGAAGACGGTGGCCTATGCCATCTCGGCCAGAAACCT
>JAZGIX010000254.1:0-5473 GCA_036482315.1 Acidimicrobiia bacterium
GACGCCAATAGCCCCGAATTTGCCATGCTGATCAGAGCGATGACGGCAGTGACGCCGATGATCTTGGGCCCAATGTCCTGCATGAAGGCCTCGGCTGAGGTGGCCATCGGAGTCAATGAGGCGGTCAGATCTGCCACGGGAGTGGTGCCCACCATGACGAGCACGATCGCGGGGTAGAGGAAGATCATCACTGAGATCGAGATGAGGATTCCCAAGGGCAAGTTCCGACTGGGACGTTTGACCTCTTCGGCGACGCTGGCAACGTTGGTGACACCGGCATATGCCACGAACACCAGTCCGGCGGCTTCGAGCAGACCGAACGTGCCCTCGGATAGGAACGGTCGGTATCGGGCGCTGTCGACCAGGGTGATGCCGTCGGCGACGAAGAAGGCCAAGACTCCCAACGAGAACGTGACCAACAGCGCCTGCAGCCGCCCGGACTCTTTAATCCCGGCCATGTTGAGCAGAATCAGCCCCATGGCGATGCCCAGCGCCACCGGACGGATTGGAATGTCGTGCACGAAGAAGCGGAGGTAGGCACCCAGACCGACGAGCGCAAACGCCGCCTTGAAGACCATCGCAAACCAAGTGCCGAATCCGGCGATCGTTCCCATCAACGGTCCCATTGCCCGGTCCACGTATAGATAACTGCCGCCGGCCTGGGGCATTGCGGTAGCCATCTCCGACTGGCTGAGCGCCGCCGGGAACACAACCAATCCAGCGATGAAGTAGGCAGCGATCACCGCCGGGCCCGCCACCTTGGTGGCCAGCCCGGGCAGTACGAAGATGCCGCTGCCGATCATCGCCCCCAGGGAAACGGTGAACACCGCATAGAGCCCGAGGTCGCGGGCCAGAGACTTGTCTTGTGTGGGACCGATCAAGTCTGGCAGGGTAATCCGGTGGTGCCCCCGGCATCGGATCAACCGTCCCGCCTTGGCCGCCTTGTTCGCGTAATGGTCGCCGCACCCTTAGGTTGGTATCCGTATGAACGAGCAGATCTGGCGCGCACTCGAATCCGACCGAACGATCGATATCACAACGACGGGCCGGGTTTCTGGTTTGACGCGCCGAATCGAGATCTGGTTCCACAACGTGGATGGCGCCATCTACATCACCGGGACGCCCGGAACCAGAGACTGGTACGCCAATCTCCTTGCCGAACCGTCCTTCACATTCCATCTCAAGGACAGCACCCAGGCCGATCTGGCGGCAACGGCCGATCCCGTCACCGACCCGGGGGAGCGGCGGCGATTGCTGGAAGTCATCACAGATCGAGTCAGTGCCAGTCATCCGGTCGACGAGTGGGTGGCCGGCAGCCCGCTGGTGCACGTGGAGTTCGAATAGTCTCCACCATCTCGCTCTGCTGGCTGATTCCCCTGGATGGGGATGCACTTAGCCGACAGCGGCGGCATTTCGTCCCGGGGAACCGACTTGGCTACTCGACGCCGTCCATGGCCTGGGGCATCTCCCAGCCCGGGTTCTCGCACGACAGGCGGTGCATCAGATCGTGCATGGTGTCGAGTTCCGTTGGGTTGAGAAGTGACGCCAGACGGCGCTCGGTGACTCTGGCAAAGACCGGTTGGTTCGTCCTTATGAGTTCGGCGGCTGCATCCGTTACCCGGGCGTAGATCACTCGACGGTCCTCGGCCGATGGCACCCGGTCCAAGTAGCCGCCGGCCACCAAACGATCGACGATCTTCGTGACTCCGCCTCTGGTCACGACCACGGTGTCGGCGAGGTCGGCCATCTTGAGTTGTCCTCCGGCGAACATGATCTGAAGGATCACGAGCACCTCGGATAGACCCAGTCCTGAGGCCTCCTGCAACTCGCGGTCGAGTTCGTCGGAGAGCAGCGATGCCACCCTCAGCATGCTCACGGCCGCCTTGGTGTGCAGGTGTGTCGGACCGAGTCCGATTTCGGCGTGGAATGCCTCGCGTTCGATGTCCATGGGGCCACCATATCTCATATTCCTTTCCAAGACAATAGTTTCTGAGTTGACAACTGATCAGAGGATGGTTAACTTGTCAACTAGAAATAGAGCCATTACCACTTAAGGAGGGGTACAGATGCAAACCACAACTGCCACAGACATCGCCTCGGCAGACACAGAGACTGCCGATCCAGCCGTTGTTATCGAGGATCTCACGAAGCACTACCCGCACCCCGATGGGGGGACATTCGCCGCCGTTGACGGCGTGAGTCTCACGGTTCGGAGTGGGGAAGTGTTTGGGATCCTCGGCCCCAACGGGGCGGGCAAGACCACGACGCTCGAGATTCTGGAGGGGCTGACCCGCGCCGATGGCGGCCGGGTGCGAGTCCTCGGCCTCGACCCGCAGACCGATCCAACGGCCGTGCAGCAGAGGATCGGGGTACAACTTCAGTCGTCCGCTTACTTCGAGTTCCTCCGGCTTGGAGAGCTCCTCGAGTTGTTCGGCAGCTTCTACCCACAGCGACTCGATTCCGACGAACTGCTGGCTCGCGTCGAGCTCACTGAGAAGCGCAACGCTCTTATCGGCCAGCTGTCGGGGGGCCAAGCGCAGCGGTTCTCGATCATCGCCGCCCTGGTGAACGATCCAGAAGTCGTCTTCCTCGACGAGCCGACGACGGGCCTCGATCCTCAGGCACGTCGCAGCGTCTGGGAAGTGATCCGGGGGCTCGCCGACGAAGGCCGGACGGTCATCCTCACCACCCACTACATGGAGGAGGCCGAGACCCTCGCAGACCGGGTCGCCATCATCGATCACGGCAAGATCGTGGCAATCGATGCTCCGATGAACCTGATGGAGCAACACGGCTCGGGTACGACGGTCAGCTTCACCATCGACGACGAGTTGGCTGCAGCCGACCTGGCTGCTTTGCCGTCCGTGAGCGGCGTGCAGACCCGACTGAACGGCGCCGCGACCTACGAGCTATCGGTCGAAGCGGCCGATGTTGTCGTTCCCGCGCTTTACCGGTGGGCGGCAACCAGCGAGATCGAGCTGCGAGGCGTTGCAATACGCCGCTCCACGCTCGAAGACGTGTTTCTGAATCTGACCGGCAGCCGCCTGCGCGACTGACCCATCAAAGGAGTTATCCCCATGCGTTCCACATTCACAATGTTCCGAGTATCGCTGAAGTCGATCATCCGCGATCGCCAGACCCTTGTCGGAGCGATGATGTTCCCGACCATCTTCCTGCTTGCCTTCGGATCGTTCGACATCGGCCTCACCGATGCCGGCCTCGATACCGGCGGCGGTGGAATCGACTATTTCGACTTCGTGCTGCCCGGCATCTTGGCCATGGCGTCGGTCCAGTTCTCGGTGTTCTGGACGTCGGGTTCCTATGCCCGCATGGGCGAGACCAAGGTGCTGCGTCGACTCGAGGCCACGCCGATTCCACAGAGTGCGTTTCTGGCCGGACAGGTGATGGCGAGGCTGATCGTCGTTGCCGTTCAAGCTGCGATCGTGATCGGAGTCGGCACGTTGCTCGGAGCAAATATCGTCGGCAATCCCCTGTGGATGATCCTGCTGACCGTCCTTGCGGCAGCCACGTTCCTTTCGCTCGGATTCGCTATCGGCGCCAAGGCGTCGAACGTCGACTCGGCGAACATGATCTCCGGGATGGTGGTCATGCCGCTCGTGTTTCTCAGCGGAGCCTGGTTCCCCATCGCGGGGCTGCCGGGCTGGCTCAAGTCCGTAATGGACCTCCTTCCGCTGGCCCCCTTGATGGAGGCAATGCGGACCGTTGCGATCGGAGGAGGATCGCTGTTCGACGTCGGAGGCGAATTGCTGCAGGTAGCCCTGTGGGTGCCGGTGACCTTCGCTATCGCGGTGATCGCTCTGCGACCGAGAAGGACCACGGTCCGTCGGTTGACGGCCCAGCCTGCACCGGCAACTGTTTGATCCGGCGTTCTCGGCCCGGTGGTGGCGATGCCTCCACCGGGCCGAACGGATTCTTCTGACCTAACCGGGTGATCACTCGTAGGGTGTTCGGATGGGATTGAGAGCGCTGGTGAGAGCGACGGTTGCCTTTGCATTGGTAGCCGCAGCGTGCAGCGGGACCGGTACGGCAGCCACATCGACGACGACGGCGACCGTCGCATCAGATGGTGCGACCACCACCACAATCGCCCCCAACACCACCACGACATCTCCACCGGTGGCTCCAGGCCGATTGGTCGTGATCGACGGATCAGGCGACGTCGTCACGATGCGCCCCGATGGGACCGACCCACAACGGCTCACCGACGACGGCTCTGAAGTCGATCACCGACAACCTTTGTGGTCACCTTTCGAGGAGCGCCTGGTGTGGACCGAAACCACTGCCACCGGGTTCGCTCTCGTCTTGTTCGAAGATGGCGAGACCGTCTCGATCCCGATGCCGGCTTTGCCGTTTTTCTCGATGTGGTCGCCCGACGGGACTCGGATCGGCGTCCTCCATGCGGCGGCTGATGGCGGGCTGGAACTCGAAATCGTCGATGCCTCGGAGGCGACCGCTGATGTGGTCGCCACGGGGGCACCGTTCTATTTCTCGTGGAGCCCGGATGGCACCCAGATCGTGAGCCATGTCGGCGCCGGCAATCTGTCCGTTCTCGGAGCGGACGGGGTCACCGTTCTGGGAGACACTGCAGGGGACTTCCAGACTCCGTCGTGGACGGCGGAGGGCATCGTGCACATTGCCGATGGAGCACTCTCGGTTCAGGACCCGGGTGGCGATCTCGTGCGGATTGCCACGGTGGTGGGCCCCACCACCATCGTGGCCGGACCCTTGGGCGAGAGGATTGCGGTTCAGGTCTTCGGCCCCGAGGATCCCGGGATCTTCGCCGCGCTCGGGCCGATCCCTGAGATTCCGCCGAATGCAGTGGTGGTGATCGACCCCGGCACCGGCAGGATCGAGGTGGCGTCGAGCCGACCATCGTTCGGGTTTTTCTGGAGCCCCGACGGAGAGTCCCTCTTGATCCTCGTTTCCGGGGATCGGGAGGGTGAGATCGAGTGGTGGGTGTGGAGCGACGGGGAGATCACAACCCGGGTGGCTTTCACTCCGACCGCGTCCTTGGTGCGCGACCTACTGCCGTTCTTCGACCAGTACGCCCAGGCATGGCGACCGTGGGCGCCCGATTCCTCGGCCTTTGCGTTCGTGGGGACGATCGACGGCATCACCGGGATTCGGGTTCAGGATCTCCAGGGCGGGGAGCTGCTTTTCTTGACCGAAGGCGATTGGGTGGCCTGGTCGGCGGGGTGAGGTCAGAGCCACACCCGTGAGTACCGCCCCGCCATTGCGTGCTAACCGGTCAGGGTCAGCGTGAAGATGCCCGGTTGGTGGGTGTTCGATTCCGTGACGAAGAACATGGCGAGATCCGCCCGCCCGTCGCCGTCGCCGGCTTGATCGAATCTCAACCGGAATTGGAACCGAGTCTCACCGGCGTCGAAGGCCGATTGGACCGAGTCCGTCACGTCGCAAGCGATCCCTGATGATCCGACCCGTTCGCAGGAGG
>JAZGIX010000255.1:0-11310 GCA_036482315.1 Acidimicrobiia bacterium
CCAGACCGCTCCTACGTGCTGGTGGGAGACCTACCCCCGGACCACATCGAAGAAGTGCTCAGAGGCTTGCCGAAGCCCGGCGTTCGCGGCGTGATCACGAGGTTTCTGTTCCGACTGTTTGGGTGAGGAGATCTCAGATTGCAGATTGCAGATAAGAGAACGTCTGCCGTCTGCCGTCTATTCACCCCACACCGGCAGCGTCACGGTAAAGATCGATCCTTCCTCCGGCTTGCTCATGACTTCGACTTCGCCGCCGTGGTCGCGAGCTATGTGGCGCACGATGCTGAGGCCGAGCCCGGTACCGGGCGCGGAACGATCAATTCGGTAGAACCGCTCGAAGATGCGATCAACCTGATCCTGGGCGATCCCGATTCCCTCATCTTGGACGGCGATGATCACCAACTCGTCCTGTACCGATGTCCGAAGCCAGATCCGCGGTGGTGCAGCTCCCTCCTGCGTCTTTGAGAACTTGGCGGCGTTGTCGATGAGGCCGACAAGCAGTGAGCGGAGCTGGCGCTCATCGCCGCCGACGCGAACGTCCGGCGGTACCGGTTCCACGATGAGTTCGGCGCCGCGTTCGGTAACGGTGTGGCGCATCTGATCGGCAGCATTCTCTGTCAGCTCAGAGATCTGAACGGCTTGGGTTTGTGCCGTCTGTGCTTCGGCCTGGCTCAACTGGAGGATGCTGTCTACCAGCGCAGTCAGGCGGGTTGATTCGTCCCCGAGGCGGGATACGAGGCGTCGCGCTACTTCTGCGTCGTCAAGACTGTCGGCAACCGCTTCGCAGAGCGCGGCCAGAGCCGACAGCGGCGTTGTGAGCTCGTGGCTCACGTTGGCTATGAAATCGCGGCGGGTTTCGATCACCCGGCGCTGCTCGGTGATGTCCTGCAGGTAGGCGACGGCACCGACGCTCTCCACTCCGAAATCGAGAGGTACGACTCCTACCTCGACGACGCGGATTACCGGCGCGCCTGATTCGACTTCGGTCGAGACCGTGGTTCGGTTGAGAATCGCCTGTTCAATGGCCTCCTTGAGCTTGGCTTCTGTTATGGCCTCACCCTGTCGTGCTCCGAGGTACTGGTCGGCGGGTTGGTTGGCGAAAGTCACTGCACCGTGGTCGTCTGTGATGATGATTCCCAGCTGAGCCGCCTGCAACGCGCCTGCCAGTTGTGATCGCTCTTTTTGGGCGTGGGAGGTGGAGCGTTCGAGCGCATGCAGCGCTTCTTCCAGCGCCCCTCTGCGATGCCACGCTCGCTTGGGTGGGTCGCCGCCGATGCGTTGCCGGGCTGCGTCCACGGCGTGGCTCAGCCCTCTTGCCCTGTTGAAGAAGAGAAGGGCGAGTCCGACCGCGCCGACGGTAATCGCAAAGGCGATCACGGTGATCATGTCCACTTCGTCGCACTATAGGGACGCCGTCCCCATCTGCGGTTTTCGCGTTCTGAGAGTGCTTTCGGTCGACCTGAGCACCTGGCTCCTCGCCGACGCGCTAGCCGCTAGATGGCGTTGAGTGCAGCCAGGTAGTCGTCATAGTCCCTGGCGAACTTGCGACTCTCGGTCGCCACAACTGCGCGTACGACGCCTTCGGAGTCGAGGATGAAGCTGCTGCGGTTGGCTGCTCCCGCCTTCGGATCAAACGTCCCGTAGGCGTCGGTGACGGCGCCGTGGGGCCAGAAATCGCTAAGCACCGGGAACTCGAATCCGTTCTGTTCTGCCCACACCCTGTTGGAGAACAGGGTGTCGGTGGTGATGGCCACCACGTTGGCGTCGATTTCGTTGAGTTCTGCCATGCGATCGCGAATGGTGCACAATTCGCCTTCGCAGGTCCCGGTGAACGGGAACGGGATGAAGACGATCAGGCTCTTGCGCCCCTTGAGATCATCGAGGGAGACGATCTCACCGTCGATGTTGCGTAGTCCGAAGTCGGGAGCCTGCCGGCCGATCTCGATGGGCATTGGAAGATCCTGTGGTGGGGGTCTTGAGCGTAACTCCGATGCCCGATGCCCATCTCCCGATGAAGCCGGTCGCCGGTCCTCAGTCACCAGTCTCCAGTCAGAACGGAGAGACCGGTCAGGCGCGCTCTGATCGGGTATCTCGACAGGGTCGCAATCGCGAGCACCACAGACCCGTTTCTGATGTCGGAGGCGGCTACGTGTGGAACGGGCAGCTCGACGGAACTCGGAGACGAGTCCGGCAGGCGCGTTGATGGAATCTCGCGAGGCCACGTCTGGATCGGGTGTTGCCTCGCGCAACACCCGCGCCGCCCACCCCACTACGTCTTCCAGCTCATCCAATGTCGGCAACATCTCCGGTCCGTCCCACATGTTGGCGAGAGTGTCATCGCCCCAGCGGCGATCCACCTCTTCGCAGAATTTGGCTCCAAGCCGGTACTGCTGGTGTTGGAGGTCGAGGCCCAGGACCTGTTGCAAGATCTGTTCCCCCTGTGACGGTTCGCCTCGCCTGTCATCGATGGCCTGGCGCATCCGCGGTGCTTGCGGGATTAGACCGGGTGCGGCCCGATCGATCAGGTAGTCGCCGTATCCTTCCATCACTGCCATGAATGCCTGAACGTTCTCCAGCGGACCTCGCTGGGCCTCGCCGGCGAGCAGACCTGAGAAGCCGGACGGATCGTCGAGCATGCTCTGCAGCGACTCCGGATCCTGCAGGCTCTCCATCCGGCGTGAGATCTCATCCGGATCGACCTCGAGCCCCTCGACGAAGGCATGCATGAGCATGAGGAAGTGCTCCCTGACCCAGGGGACTGCGAATTCCGCCTGGTGGGTCACTTCGTGCAACGCGACCCAGAGCCGCGTCTGACGCGGATCCAGGTCGTTATCGGCAGCGAAGGCCTCGATATTGGGGACAACGAACGAGATCGGCGATTCGGCGCCGGTCGGTATCCCTACATCGAACTGACCGAGGACGCGGTGGCTCATGAAACCGACGACTGATCCCATCTGCATGCCAATCAGAGCGGGTCCGAGTGGCTGGAGTGGGGATCCGAGCACTTCGCCGCCGGTCATCTTTTCGGCTACCGGTTCGGCCAAATAGGAGAACGCCTCGACGTTGTTCCCCGCCCAGGTGCGGCGATCGACGGCCAGGACGTCGGTGGTCTGCCCGGTCGGGTCCAGGGGTGATGTCGCTGCTATCCGCATTCCTGCGGTTGCCGCGAGCTCGCGGTACTCCTCGGCGAGCCACGGCTCGACCGGTTCCGATTCCCCCGCGACGCTCTCGGCGATCTCGCGGGCGAGCCGCCAATTGACGGACCCATTGGAACGAAAGAGCTCGACGAGTCGATCGAACAGGTTGTCGCTGTCCATCACACCCCCTCGGGACGTTCCAGGAGTTCCATGTCGAGGAGCACAAGCTCTCCATTTCGCAAAATCTGGAGTTCTGCGATGTCACCGACGCGATAAAGCCGGAGCCTTACGACGAGACCGTTCATCGTCGTCACCGGCTGTCCGTCCACAGATTCGATGATGTCGCCGACCTCGAGGCCGGCCGCGTCGGCGGCGGTGTCCTCGATCACGGATGCCACCGCGACACCGGCCGGGGCCACCGCTCCATCTATTTCGAGTTCGAAGTGAGTCGAGCCCGTGATGCCGAGGAAGGCGTGTCGCGGACCCCCGAATTCGAGGATGTCCTGGGTGATGCGCGTCATCATTTCGACGGGTATGGCAAAGCCGAGTCCTTCGGCCCCCACGTCGCTGACGCCGATGGCCGATGTGATACCGATGAGTCGACCCTCGGAGTCGACGAGGGCACCACCCGAGGAACCGCGTGTGATGGGGGCGTCGGTCTGCAGCATGCCAAACAATTCGGCGTCGGCGGCGACCTGGACCCGTCGATCGAACGCCGAGAGTACGCCCACCGTCACCGAGGGTCCGCCGGCGAGCCCGAGAGGGCTGCCGATCGCGATCGCGGTATCGCCGATGGCCATGTCGATGCTCGTTCCGAGTTCGACGGCGGTGAGTCCCAGGGCATCGATGGCGATCACCGCCAGATCAGTGAGTGAATCGGTGCCAACGACTTCGGCATCGTATGAACGCCCATCGGCGAAGACGACCCGGACGGCAGCCGCTGCACCGACGACATGCTCATTGGTGACGAGGGTCCCGTCGATATCGATGACCACCCCCGAGCCAGACCCGGGGACGATGAAGTCGGCTCCGTCGATGATCCCGATTTCACCCGTGACGATTGAAGGGAGCCCCTTCTGGGCCACCGCCGCGGCCGGGGTGGCCGAAATCTCAGCGGTGATGATCTGCGTTTCGACCCGTTCGACCACCGCACTCGGCAGAGGCACGGTGTCGTCTCGCAGCAGGAAGACCGCCGAAGCGGACGCCGCTCCGATCAGGGCCGAGGCAATGACGACTCCTGCCGTTCGCCAGAAGAGCGTTGGCGCCGGTTGGCGGCGTCGGGGGGCTCGGCGGGACCAGGGCTTGTCTTCCACCTCGAGCTCCAGGGTGGGAGGTCGCTCCGGGATGCGGTGTGGTGCGGCCTCCCGCCATTGGGACGCCGGGTCGGGGCGTGGGTCGCCTGGTGGAGAGGTAGTGTCGGGCACGGGTCGATTCTATGGACGGATGGGTAGTACGGCGTTGACGACTGATGATCTCATCGAGGTCTCCGAGCGGGAAATAGAGCCCGCACGTCTTATCGCGTCGGTGTCGGTGCCAACGGCTGGGGCGGTGGTTCTGTTCCTGGGCACGGTCCGTGATCACTCTAAGGATCGTGCGGGGGTCACTCACCTCGAATACGAGGCCTACGGCGGAGTGGTGGAGGCAAAGATCGCCGAGATTGTGGCCGAAGTTCGTTCCACCTGGCCGGAAGTGACTCGGGTGGCGGCGGTCCATCGCACCGGTTCGCTCGATGTGGGTGCGATTTCTGTCGGTGTCGCGGTTTCGTCACCACACCGGACCGACGCGTTTCCGGCCGGTCAATATCTGATTGACGAGTTGAAACGACGAGCGCCGATCTGGAAGAAGGAGCACTGGCCGGGCGGAGCCGAATGGGTACGCGAGGACCACTAGCAAGTCACCAGTCTCCAGTCTCCAGTCACCAGTAAGAGTTCGGACGCGTTCTGGCTGGCGACTGGGGACTCGACAGCGCCTCGGGGAGAGACCGGTAGGAACGTTCGATGGCTTGAGCGAGACCACGTCTGGAACTGGAGACTGTGCTTCGCCCGCCGACAGGCGTGCGAAGCACTTGGTAGCCTCCCGCGCCAGATCAGGGAGGACGCAGCCGGGTGTTGATGCTGAAGAACGTCGAGGTCGTCTACAGCGACGTGATCCTCGTGTTGCGCGGCATCTCCCTCCAGGTCCCTGATGGAGAGATCGTGGCGCTGCTCGGTGCCAACGGCGCGGGCAAGACCACGGTGCTCCGAGCCATCTCGGGTCTGATGGATGTCCACAACGGAGATCTCACCAAGGGTGAAATCCTGCTCGACGGCGACCCGATTCATGCAGAATCGGCCGCCAAGATCGTCAAGCTTGGAATCTCACAGGCAATGGAGGGACGCCGCATCCTCGCCGAGATGACCGTCGAGGAGAACCTCAAACTCGGCGCCCACACCGCTCGCAAGCAGATGGATGAGAGCCTCGATCGGGTCTACAGCCTGTTCCCCGTCCTGCGGGACCGTCCCAAGTTCACCGCCGGATACCTCAGCGGGGGCGAGCAGCAAATGCTGGCAATCGGTCGGGCTCTCATGTCGTCGCCCCGATACCTCCTGCTCGATGAACCCAGCCTCGGCCTCGCTCCTCTCCTGGTTGAGCAGATTCGCGACATCGTGGTCGAGATCAATCGGCAAGGCACCGGCGTCCTGCTGGTCGAACAGAACGCGACGATGGCGTTATCGATCGCCTCGCACGGCTACATCCTGGAGACCGGCAAGGTCGTGATGGACAAGTCGGCGGCAGCGCTCCTGGCCGATGACGATGTGCGAGAGTTTTATCTCGGGCTGGGCGGTGAGGGCGAGATCATGTCGTTTGCCAACGTCAAGCACTACCGGCGCAAGAAGCGGTGGCTGTCATGAGAGCGCGGATGCTGAGTGAGTTCCTTCCGCCGGGCGATCCCGACGGGTCGGCCATCCTCGAGCTACACGATGTGCACCTCTCGTTTGCCGGCATCAAGGCAATCGATGGGGTTTCGTTCTCGGTGAAGGCCGGGGAGCTGTTTGCGATCATCGGACCCAACGGTGCCGGCAAGACGTCGATCTTCAACTGCATCTCCGGCGCCTATCACCCGCAGGTGGGTTCGATCGAGTTCCAGGGTCAGAGTCTCCTCGGTTTGAAGCCGAACAAGATCGCCGATCTCGGTGTGGCTCGTACTTTCCAGAACATCGAGCTCTTTCCTCAGCTGACGGTGCTGGACAACCTGATGCTGGGGAGGCATCAGCACATCAGGTACGGGACACCGGCGGCGATGCTGCGTATCGGCAAAGCAGCCCGTGAGGAGGCCCGCAACCGCGAGATCGTCGAGGGGATTATCGAGTTTCTCGACATCGCACAGTTCCGCCGGTCATTCGTGGCGATGCTCCCGTACGGAATCCAGAAGCGCATCGAGCTCGGCCGGGCCCTCGCCATGGAGCCGACGTTGCTTCTGCTCGACGAACCGGCGGCCGGGATGAACCTCGAAGAGACCGAGGACATGGCCCGCTTCATCACCGATATCCGGCGCGAGCTGAGGATCGGGATCGTCCTGGTCGATCACGACATGCGCCTGGTGATGGACCTCGCCGATCGGGTTCTCGTAATCGATTTCGGGAAACAAATCACGATCGGTGTCCCGGATGAGGTCCAGCGGAACCCGGATGTGATCCGCGCCTACCTCGGACAAGAACACGCCATCGCCGACCAGGGAGAGGACCAATGACCATTACCGCGGAGATCACCGGCTTCGCCAGCCCGGCCAGTCTGGTGCGGGACCGTGCCGCCTCGATGGGCGATGTGGTCGCTCTTCGGGAGAAGAACCGCGGCGTCTGGCGCGAGATCTCGTGGCGCGAGTACTGGGACGGAGCGGAGACGTTTGCTCATGCCCTGCTGGCGAACGGTGTCGAGAAGGGCGACCGGGTCGGTATCCACTCCGAGAACCGACCCGAGTGGCTATTCACCGATATCGGTTCGCTCGCGGCCGGGGCAGTGTGCATGGGCCTCTATCCGACCAACCCGATGTCCGAGGTGGGGTATCTGCTCACCAATTCCGGGTCCCGAATACTCATCGTCGAGGATGAGGAACAGGCCGACAAGGTGTTGGGAATCCCTTCTGCAGACCTCCCCACTCTCGACAAGATCATCTACCTGGAGCATCGCGGCGTCGACGCCTACGACGATCCCAGGCTCGAATCGTGGGATACATTCATGCAATCGGGGCGCGACCATCGCCGGGAACACCCCAACGCAGTGGCGGACCGGATGGCATCTGCCGCACCCGGCGACCTTGCCTATCTGGTGTACACATCGGGTACGACGGGTCCGCCGAAGGGTGCGATGCTCAACCTGGCCAACTTGCGCTTTGCTGGTGAGGAGATCACCAGTGATCACGGCATAGTCCAGCCGGGAGCCGGTCCCGACGACCTCCTGGTCTCGTATCTTCCGCTGTGCCACATCTACGAGAAGCTCTTCTCCGTGTTGTTCGGGGTTACTCGCGGCACGGTGGTCCACTTCGGCGAATCACTCGACACGCTCGTCACCGACCTGCGCGACGTTCAGCCGACCATTCTGCAGGGTGTGCCCCGGATCTGGGAGCGGATTCATGCCGGGGCGCTGGTGCGGATGGCGTCGGCTTCTCGCCTCAAGCGGATCAACACTGCGATCTGGATGAGGGCTGCCGGCCACATCGGGCGGACGCTGGTCAGACGCGACGGCAATCACACGCCGGTGAGCCGTGTTTTGGCCGTTCTCGGCAACGTCTTTCTGTATCGGTCGCTCAAGGATCGGATGGGGTTGCGTCGTCTCCGGTTCGGGGTGACGGCGGCTGCGCCGATCGCTCCCGAGATTCTCGAGTTCTTCATGTCGATCGGGGTGCCGCTCTACGAGGCCTACGGCATGACGGAGAACACCGGTGTGGCGACCGTCAACCGACCCGGGGCCGTCAAGGTGGGCACTGTCGGTGAGGTCTATCCGGGCACCGAAGTAAAACTCGACGCAGAGACCGGCGAAATACTCAACCGGCATCCGGCGGTATTCGTCGGGTATTGGAACATGCCCAAGGCGACGGCCGGCACGATCGATGCCGAGGGGTGGCTCCACACCGGCGATGTGGGGGAGTGGGTCGACGGCACCCACATCAAGATCGTCGATCGGATCAAGGACATCATCATCACCGCAGGGGGCAAGAACGTTTCGCCCTCCGAGATCGAGAACAGCCTGAAGGCGTCGCCCTTCATCAAGGAAGCGATCGTCATCGGCGACCGGCGCAAATACCTGGCGTGTCTCATCGGGATCGACTTCGAGGTGACCAGCGAGTGGGCCCAGCGCAAGCGCATCCCCCACACCACCTATCGCGATCTATCCGAGAAGCCCGAGGTGCGCAAGCTCGTACAGCGGGCCGTCGACAAGACCAACGAGAAGTTCTCTCGGGTCGAGCAGATCAAGAAATTCCAGATGCTCACCAAGGAGCTCGACCACGAGGACGGTGAATTGACCGCCACCCAGAAGGTAAAGCGCTCGACCATCGGCGAGCGCTTCGAGGATCTCATCGAGTCGATGTATACATGACCCAGTTCTTGCAGGCGATCACGAACGGGTTCTCGTTGGCGGCGATCTACGCCCTCATCGCCCTCGGGTTCGTGATCATCTACAAGTCCACCCAGGTGTTCAATTTCGCTCAGCCGGCGCTGCTGCTGTTGGGCGGGTACTGGGTCCTCTACTTCGGCACCGTATGGGGCTGGCCATTCGAGTTCGCCATCCTGGTCGGGGCGGTGTTTGCTGCGGTCACCGGGATCATCATCGAACGGACGACTCTGCGGCCGATGGTGGGAAAGCCGGTGTTTGCGGTAGCGATCGTCACGATCGGACTCAATACCGTCATAACGATCATCGCCCTCGATCTGATGGGGGTCGAGATCCGGCAGATGGGCGACCCATGGGGGCTGAAGACCGTGCTGATCGGCGGGGTCACGATCGCCCATCGCCAGATCGCCGCCATCATCACCGTGATCGTGTTGGTGAGCCTGCTGCTTGCCTTCTTCAAGTATTCGCGGATGGGACTGGCGATGCGGGCGGCTGCGTTCGACCAGGAGGTGGCGCTGACCCAGGGGGTGTCGGTGCGGTCGGTATTTGCCATCTCATGGGCGATAGCGGCGGTGTTGGCACTGTTCGGCGGGATCTTCCTTGGATCGGGCATCGGCTTTGAGCGATCGGCTGCGGTGTCGGCGCTCAAGGCGCTCCCGGTTGTCATCGTTGGTGGTCTCGATTCGATCACGGGTGCCCTGGTCGGGGCCGTGATCGTGGCTCAGGCCGAAATGCTCACGGCAACCTATCAATCGCAGTTCGCCTGGCTCAGTTGGCTCGGCCAGGGATTCTCGTCGGTGGTCCCGTATCTCGTGATGTTCATCGTGTTGTTGTTCCGCCCCTACGGACTCTTCGGTACCAAAGAGGTGGAGCGGGTATGAGGTATCGCCCCGGCCTTGTCGCCGACTACGAGTCGGATGCCGCGATCTTCAAATCCAACGTTCAGCGGTTCTGGTTCTCGGTGTTGCTGGTCGCAGTTGTGGTGCTCGGTCTCGGCGGCACCATC
Source organism: Acidimicrobiia bacterium (assembly GCA_036482315.1). GTDB lineage: Bacteria > Actinomycetota > Acidimicrobiia > Spongiisociales > UBA11373 > JACZWZ01. The sequence goes on from JAZGIX010000255.1 coordinate 9,733, forward strand.
CCGCTCGTCCCGGGTCTGGTCGACTTCTCGTTGCAGGCCGATCTACTGCTGATCGGCACCACCGCGATGTTTGCTTCGATCGGAGCGATCGGCCTCAACATCGTCACCGGCTACGCCGGGCAGGTGTCTCTGGGTCATGCCTTCTTCCTGGGGATTGGCGCGTTCACCGGTGCGTTGCTGGGAGGTGTCGAGGTCACCCGGCAGGTGATCGACCTCGATACCGGCCAGTTCGTCGAGAAGACGCTCCTGTATGGGTTCGGACTCGATCTGATCATCTGGCTCCCGGCAGCAGGCCTGGCTGCGGCACTCATGGGCCTGATCGTCGCTCCGCTGGCATTCCGACTTCGTGGCCTCTATCTCGCCTTCGTCACCCTGGGCCTGGTTTTCCTCGGCGAGCACGTGTTCCGGGAGGCGAAGGTCGTCACCGGTGGTGTGGGCGTCGGGCGCGAGTCGGGAGTGCCGTCGTTGTTCGGTTTCCGCTTCGACCAGCCGGGAGAGGTGTTCGGGATCTTCCTCTCCAAGAACCAGAAGCTCTTCTTCCTCGGGTTGGGCCTGCTGATCATCCTCGGACTCACTGCCAAGAACATGGCGAGGTCGAAGGTGGGGAGAGCGCTGGCTGCGGTCCGGGATCGGGATATCGCCGCCGAGATGATGGGAATCCCGCTGGCTCGTTACAAGATGATCGCCTTCGTCGTCTCCTCTTTCTACGCCGGAGTCGCCGGCGGCCTGCTGTTTGCCGTGATCGGCCGGGTAGAGCCGCTGTCGTTCAATCTTCTGCTGTCCATCGAATACATCGCAATGATTCTCATCGGAGGCGTAGCCACGGTCTCCGGTTCGATCATGGGGGCATTCTTCATCACCTTCCTGCCCCGGATCGTCAAGTGGCTGGCGGGCTTCTGGATGTTCGGGTTCATCTCGGAGTCACCGACCGGTGGTTTTGTGACTCTGGCTCAGATGGAACAGATCCTGTTCGGCGGGTTGATCATCATGTTCCTGATCCTCGAACCGCTCGGAATGTACGGGATATGGATTCGTGTGCGAAACTATTGGAAGGCTTGGCCGTTCAGCTATTGAGCGGTCGGATAGGGTGTTGGCGGATTCCGCCCGGGGTTGCGGAACCCTGCACCATCAAAAAACAGGGAGGAAACGAATGAAGAAACGGTGGCTTGGCCTTTTGGCCCTGCTGGCTGCCTTTTCCCTCGTAGTCGCGGCCTGTGGGGACGACGATACGTCGGACACCACAACGGCAGCGACCACGGCGGAGACGACGGCAACGACATCGGCTCCAGCGACCACTGCAGCCCCGGTGGCTACACAAGCGCCCGACGAGGGTTCCGACGTCGCTTTCGACGTAGGTGTCACGGCTGCGCCGTGTGGCGACGCCGTGAATGAGGGCAACGGCTGCATCTACCTGGGCGTGATCTCGGACCTGACCGATGGTCCGTTTGCTCCGCTCGGGGTGCCGCTGACACTAGCGCAGGAGCACTTCTGGGGCGCCGTCAACGACGACGGTGGCCTGGGTGGATTCGACGTGATCATCACGGCGGACAACACGTTCGATGCTCACTACGACGGTGC
>JAZGIX010000256.1:0-4562 GCA_036482315.1 Acidimicrobiia bacterium
TCCTGCTCGAACTCCAATCGAGCTTACGCTGCGTTCGCCAAGCCGTCAGACCGAATCACCTAAGCATTTGACCGGCCACGGCGGCGCCCTGCCCCCCTAGCCCCTTCTCGTCTTGCTCAGAGCGGCCGGATAGTGCGATAATCCATGTTCCGCACGATTGTTTCTTTTTCCTTTGAGGAGTCCCCATGGATCAGGTGAGTCTGAGCGCTGAGCGCCGCGAAGGGTCGGGCACCCGACCCAGTCGTCGGCTGCGCGCCGAAGGCGGGGTCCCCGGCGTTCTTTATGGCCGTGGACTCGACAGCACCCCGCTGACGGTGGATCGCCGTGAGCTGTACGCGGCATTGCATACCGAGGCCGGCACCAATGCCCTGATCAATCTCGAAGTCGGGAGCGATAAGTACCTCACCGTTGCTCGCGAACTGCAGAGACATCCGGTGCGGGGCGACATCATCCACCTCGACTTCATCAGGATCGTTCTCGATGAGAAGATCACCGCAGAGGTGGGGATCGACTACATGGGTGAGCCGGAAGGCGCCAAGGAGGGCGGAATCCTTGAGACCATCCGCACCTCGGTGACGATTTCGGCTCTCCCGACGGATATTCCGGCGTCGATCCAACTGGACATTTCCGCTCTGGAAGTGGGCGATACGCTCTCGGCGGCGGATCTTCCGGCGATCGAAGGCGTCGAATACCTCGAAGACCGCGAGGCACCACTCGTAAACGTGATCATTCCTCGGATCCTCGAAGTCGAGGCTCCCGAAGTCGAACTGGACGAGGACGGACTTCCGATCGGGCCCGTCGAACTCGACGAGGACGGCATGCCGATCGAGGTCGAACTCGACGAGGATGGCAAGCCGATCGTGGTCGAAGGGGAGGCAGGAGCCTCCGAAGAGGACCAGGGCTCATCGACCGACTCCTCTTCGTAGGGCTGCGCAACCCGGGCTCCGAACATGACGGGACGCGCCACAACGTCGGGGAACCGGTAGCCAGACGCGTCGCCGGGCAGACCAAGTTCAAACGTGCCCCGAAACGAATCAGGGCCCAGATCGCCGAGACCCGAGTGGGGGAGCGCACGGCCACATTGGCGTTGCCCACCACCTACATGAACGAGTCGGGGGGTCCGGTCGCCGGACTCGTCGACTACTACGGGATCGAACTCGGCCAGCTGGTCGTCATTCACGACGACATCGATCTCCCGTTCGGGCGACTGCGATTTCAGTTCGACCGCGGCCCCGGCGGTCACAACGGCGTTGCTTCGGTGGCCAAGTCGCTGGGTTCCCGCGAGTTCTGGCGTCTCAAGATCGGGGTCGGGCGTCCTCCCGGTCGGATGGATCCGGCCGACTTCGTGTTGCGCCGATTCACCAAGAAGGAACAATCCGACGTCGAGTCGCTGGTGGTCGAAGCGGCCGACGTGCTCGTGGCATTCGCCACGGATGGCGATGAAGCCGCCCGTCAGTACGCCGGAGATGCGACGCAGCGGCTGGGGATTGATTCTTCCAGTAGCGATTAGAGCTGGTGGAGGCCCCCCACCAATCGGCTTCGCCGATTGACTCCCCCCAGAGGGGAGAGTGTTCAGATACTTCACTGGTGGCTTGGCCGTTTGACTCCTTCCAGAGGGGAAAGTGTTCAGAGGCGCCCGCCAATCGGCTCACGGCCTATCGCGCAACCCGACACTCGAGGGGAGTGGTCCTCCTTGGTCGCTGGGTAGGGTCCGCTCATGTACGTCGGAGCCATTGATCAGGGCACCACCAGTACTCGGTTTGTGATTGTCGATGAGTTTGGGCAGATCGTTGCGATCGAGCAGCAGGAGCATCGTCAGATATACCCGCGGCCGGGTTGGGTCGAACACGATGCTCTCGAGATCTGGGAGCGGACCGAACAGGTCATTGCCCGGGCTCTGGCGGCGGCCGGGCTCACCACGTCGGATCTGGCCGCGGTCGGCATAACCAACCAGCGTGAGACGACGGTGCTGTGGGATGCGTCGACCGGGGTCCCGGTGGCGCCGGCCATCGTGTGGCAGGACACCAGGACCGATGAGTTGGTTGGCGAACTGGGTGGGCGCCTCGGTCAGGATCGGTTTCGGATTGAGACCGGGTTGCCGCTGGCCACCTACTTCTCCGGTCCCAAGGCGCGTTGGCTCCTCGATCATCACGGGTTGCAGGATCGAGCCGAGAGCGGCGAGATCCTGTTCGGCACCATCGACACCTGGCTGATTTGGAAGTTGACCGGCTTACATCTGACCGACGTGACCAACGCCAGCAGAACGATGCTGATGAACCTGACGACGTTGGAATGGGACGATGACCTGTGCGAGGCGATCGGCGTGCCTCGGGCCATGCTCCCCGAGATCGTCCCTTCGGTTGCTGAATACGGAAGGGGAACCGGGGCTCTCGACGGTGTGATGATCGCCGGCGACTTGGGCGATCAGCAGGCGGCGCTGTTCGGCCAGACATGTTTCGATCCGGGGTCGGCGAAGAACACCTATGGCACCGGGTGCTTCATGCTGCTCAACACCGGAACGTCTCGTATCCCCAGCGACCACGGCCTGCTGACGACGGTCGGGTATCAGATCGAGGGCGAGATGCCGGTGTACGCACTGGAAGGTTCGGTGGCGATTGCGGGAGCAGGAGTCCAGTGGCTGAGGGACAACCTGGGCTTGATCGACTCGGCCGACGAGATCGAAGCGCTGGCGGTGTCGGTCGCGGACAACGGAGACGTGTACTTCGTACCTGCTTTCAGCGGACTGTTCGCCCCCTACTGGCGATCGGACGCCAGGGGAGTGATTGCCGGTCTGACCCGGTTCACCGACAAGCGCCACATCGGGCGGGCAGTGCTCGAAGCCGTCGCCTACCAGACCCGAGACGTGGTGCAGGCGATGGAAGCCGACAGTGGTGAGTCGCTGTCGACGCTGTTTGTGGACGGTGGCATGGTGGCCAATGACTTCCTCATGCAGTTCCAGTCGGACATCCTCGGAGTACCGGTCGCCCGACCGGTGATTGCCGAGACGACGGCGCTCGGCGCCGCATACGCAGCCGGTCTCGCAGTCGGCTTCTTCGCCGATCTCGATCATCTGCGCGGTCTGTGGTCGGAGGGCCAACGCTGGGAACCCACAATGGAGGTCGTCGAACGCGACCGGCTCTACGCCTCGTGGGCGAAGGCGGTGGAGAGGACGTTCGGCTGGGTGGACTGATCGATCAGTCGCCAGTAACCAGTAGTACCCGACCCTCGTCTGGAACTGGATACTGGATACCTTCTGCTCCCGGACCCTCACGGTGGTGCCCGGTATGATTGTCCGGGATTCCATGTCAATCCCAGATCGTCTTGCGTACATACGAATCGCCCTGGTGCCGGCGATTCTCACGCTGATCCTGGCCTCGGACGACATCAGCCATTCCTTCGGGATCGCCGCCGTTGTGATGGCGGTTGCCTCGTTCACCGACTTCCTCGACGGATATCTGGCTCGTCGCTGGGAGATCACCTCGATCTTGGGCGGATTCCTCGACTCGATCGCCGACAAGCTGCTCGTCGCCGGCGGGCTGTTCGGCCTGGTGTCAGTCGGCCGCGCCTGGGCCTGGGCGGGTTTCGTGATCATCGGTCGCGAGATCGCCATCTCGGGCTTGCGCGGCGTGGCGGCGATGGACGGCGTGATCGTGCCACCGTCGATCTGGGGCAAGATCAAGGCCAACGTCCAGTTCCTGGCGATCTTCATGGCGCTCCTGCGTACGACCACCACCTACGGGGGCCTCCACCCCGACGAGTGGGTGATGATCGCCGCGGTGGCGGTGACGCTCATGTCCGGGTTCGACTACGTGAAGCGGTTCGTCGGGGTGTTGCGCTCCGACCGCACTAGTGCCTGACGTCTTCCTGACGGGCGGAACTGGATTCATCGGCAACGCATTGCTCAGACGGATGGTGACCGATGGAAGATCGGTTCGAGCCCTCGTGCGAAGCGAATCGGCGGCCGGCGGGATGCGTCTGCCGGATGTCGAACCAGTGCTCGGCGACATCACCGATGAAGACCTCTTGGCGGAGAGCATGGCTGGGTGTCGGGTCGTGTTTCACGTCGCCGGACTCAACGAAATGTGCTTGCGCGACCCGTCTGCGCTCGAACGAATCAACGTGGATGGGACCCGCAAGGTGGTCAGAGCGGCCGCCGCAGCCGGAGTCGAACGAGTCGTCTACACCTCGTCGGCGGCGGCCATCGGCGAGCCGCGCGGTACGGTCGGCACCGAGTCGACTCCCCACCGCGGCTGGCATCTCACGGCATATGAGCGCTCCAAGCATCTGGCAGAAACTGCTGCGTTCGAGGAGGGCGCCTCGGCCGGGTTGGATGTCGTCGCAGTCAACCCATCGTCGGTCCAGGGACCGGGTCGCACCGACGGGACGGCACGAATTTTCCTCGCTTATCTGCGGGGCCGGCTTCGATTCGGTGTCGACACCCGGATGAGCCTGGTGTTCATCGACGACGTTGTCGAAGCTCACCTCGGCGCCGAACGATTGGGCCGGCCGGGGGAGCGCTATCTGGTGAGCGGGTGGACCGCCACGGTGGCGGAAGCGGTCGC
>JAZGIX010000257.1:0-2020 GCA_036482315.1 Acidimicrobiia bacterium
CACCATCCCCCCCGACGGCGAAGGACTGCCCGCGGGCAGCGGCGCCGCGGCGCTCGGCAAGTCGATCTACGAGAAGCGATGCGCCTCTTGCCACGGCGATGACGGCAAAGACCGGAAGTACTATGTCCTCGTCGGAGGCCGAGGCACGCTAGCCACGGCCAAGCCCGTGCCGACGGTCGGGAGCTTCTGGCAATTCGCAACAACCTTGTGGAGCTACATGAGACGGTCGAAACCGATCGACGAGCCCGGATCTTTCAACGCCGACCAGGTTTACGCAGTGACCGCCTATTTGCTCTACTTGAACGACATCATCAGTGAGCACGACGTACTCGACGCCACCACGCTGCCGCAGATCAGGATGCCGAACCGGGACGGGTACATACCCGACCCGCGGCCCGATGTGGAGAGGGCTTCGGCGGGCGCGAATCAATGAGCGCTGGATCGGTGTCCCGACATGGTAGAGGGGGGGCAAAACCGTCCACCAGGTCCCGGCTGACCAAAGCGGCGTGCCTGCTGGCGTGTATAGGAAGCGGGTGGGCGGTCCACGCGGCGACCGCGCAGGCAGCGACTATCAAAGGAAACGTCCGGTTCACGGGCACCGTCGTGCAGCCGAAGGCGCTCGCGGTCACCTCCGACCGATACGTTTGCGGGGAGTACAAAGACGCACAGGACCTGATCGTGTCCGCGGATCGGGGCATTCGCAACGCGGTGGTCAGTCTCCAGACGCCACCGCCCGGCGCCAAGTGGTACGGGTTCGGTCCTCCGCCCCAGATCGATCAGAGTGAGTGCGTATTTATCCCACGCGTAGTGCTCGTGCCGGTCGGCGGAACCATGGAGTTCCTGAACAGCGACCGCCTGCTGCATAACATCCGCAGTAAGAACATAAAGCACAATCGTGCTTTTAACCGAACCCAGCCGAGAGCGCGCACCATTCCGATCACCTTCACAAAACCGGAGATCGTCCAGGTGGGATGCGATCTTCACTCCTGGATGCGCTCCTGGGTCGTAGTGGCCGACCACCCCTTCTACACGATCACTGGCGATGACGGTGAGTTCACACTCGGAAACGTATCTCCGGGCCGGTACACGCTGGAAGTATGGCAGGAGGCGCTTGGCACGGTGACCATGGAGATAACGGTGGGGAACGAGAGCGTCACGGACGTGACGATCGAGATGGATACACCATAGCCGATGTGAGTTGCTCCGTAATTACTCTCGACCTTGACATCAAGAATCACACGACCATAAGCAACCCTCGCGGTGAAGCGGATGTCGGACCGCGTGAGACAATGGTTGCAACGACTCGGACTCGAAGACTGGGAGTCGGTCTTCGCCGAGAATGACATCGACGCAGATGTACTGCCTGAGCTGACCAACGCTGATCTAAAGGAACTGGGCCTGACTCTCGGCCAGCGTAAGAAGCTCCTCAAAGCTATCGCCGCACTGCAAAGTAGCGAGAGTGTTGAATCTACCCTCCCTGCGGACAATGAGCCTACAGCTGCCCCCGTCGAGAGCTCGCATGCGGAGCGTCGCCATCTCACAGTAATGTTCTGCGATCTAGTGGGTTCGACTGCCCTATCGGAGCGGCTCGATCCGGAGGAGTTACGCGAGGTCATCGGCGACTTTCACGAAGTGTGCGCCGATGCGATCACGACATTCGACGGCTATATCGCTCGTTACATGGGCGACGGTCTACTCGTGTACTTCGGTTATCCGCAAGCCCACGAAGACGACGCCGAACGGGCGGTGCGCACGGGGTTGGCGATCGTCGATGCGGTTGGTGGGCTTGTGACTCCGGACGGTACGGAGCTCCAGGTGCGGATCGGCATGGCAACGGGGTTGGTGGTAGCAGGGGACATCGTCGGCGAAGGAGCGTCGGAGGAGCGAGTCGTCCTGGGCGATACGCCGAATCTGGCGGCACGCCTGCAAAATTTGGCTGCGCCGAACGCGGTGGTCATCGCGGACGATACCCGACAACTAGTCGAAGGTCTCTTCGTCGTCGATGACCTCGGCGCGCTTT
>JAZGIX010000258.1:0-2318 GCA_036482315.1 Acidimicrobiia bacterium
AGCCAGTAGCCAGTAGCCAGTAACCAGTAACCAGTAACCAGTAACCAGTAACCAGTAACCAGTAACCAGTAACCAGTAACCACCAGAGCCGTCCGCAGACCGGTGACGCGACCGGGTCTGGTACTGGTTACTGGATACTCGACTGGAGATCACTCCACCAGTCGGTGGACGCGTCAATCAGACCGTTGCTCAAGTTCGCCTGGTACTGATCCAAGTCTGTCTCGCGGAGCCGACCACTTTCCCCGCGTCGTCGACTAGTGCTGTCGCTGCGAACGAATTTCGGCCGTCTTCGGCGAGGTTCCAGGCGATCACGACGTAGCGGCGGCCGACCTCGATCGGCGCCGACACGACAGCGGCCATTCGGCCCAGGACCACCGGGTTTTCGGTGAGGTCGCGGGCGTCGGCCCACGCTCCGGGGCAGTCGAGAGCAGCCCAAACGATCGGGGTAGCAAGTACGCCGTCGTGGTTGGAGAGCGACGCCTCTGGCGACCACGGCGATGCGACCAATCCGGAGTCGGTGGGTCCGGGGAAGATCTGAAGCCCGTCGTCTCTCTCCGTGCCACACGTGAAGCACGTCGGAAATTCGTGGCGGCGGTGACCCAGGTAGTGCTGTGAGGCGGCCTCGGCCTGCTCCCACGAAGGTGTCGCCGGCAGCACCGGCGGATCGAATGCGGTCGAGCGCCCGGTGGCGACCAGCGTGTCGCCGTCGAGTATTTCGACCCCGTCGGAGGTTCGATTCAACTCCAACGGGGTGTCGAGCGGCGGCGGCGAGCGCAATGTGACTTCGGCGTCACCGTCGATGAAGCTCGCCACCACCCCGCAGGTGTAACCACCATTGGCAGACTCCTTTGGTCCGTTGAACCGCTCAGGAATGATGATCGATTGGCTCATGAGAGGTCCGACTGCAAGATGCAAGATGCAAGCTGCAGGCTGCTCACAACACCTCGGCCAGGAACGCCTGAGTGCGCTTGTGCTGCGGATGGGCGATGACATCGGCCGGGAGACCTTCCTCCACGATCACCCCACCGTCCATGAAAAGGAGCCGGGTGCCCACCTCGCGAGCGAAACCCATCTCGTGGGTGACGACCACCATGGTCATCCCTTCCGATGCGAGGTCTTGCATCACTCCGAGCACCTCTCCGATCAGCTCCGGATCCAACGCCGACGTCACCTCGTCGAACAGCATCATTTTGGGCTGCATCGCCAGGGAGCGAGCGATTGCGACTCGTTGTTGCTGTCCCCCCGAAAGCTGTGACGGATATGACTCCACCTTGTCCGATAAGCCCACATGGGCGAGCTGTTGGTGGGCTCGGGTCACCGCCTCCTCTTTGGAGAGCTTGAGCACCTTGATGAGTGCCAGCGTGATGTTTTCGGTGGCGTTGAGATGGGGGAAGAGGTTGAACTGCTGAAACACCATCCCCATGTGGGTGCGCGCTGCGTTGAGATCGGTGCGAATGTCGGTCAATTCCATGCCGTCGAAGAAGACCTTGCCTTCGGTCGGTTCTTCCAGCACGTTGATGGTGCGCAGCAGCGTCGACTTCCCCGAGCCGGAGGGACCGATCAGCACCACCACCTCCTGGGGGACGATCTTCAGATCGATCCCGCACAGGACGTGCAGGGTGCCGAACCACTTGTGGATTCCTTCGAGCCGTACGAGGGTTCCATCAGAGTTCACGACTTCTCCTATCCGATCACACTCGTGAGACCGCTTCGCATTCTCTTCTCGACGATGGTCACGATTCCGATCATCGGCAAAGTGATGATGAGGTAGCCGGCCGCCGCCCCCAACCAGGCCGTCGCATCGAAACTCGATGAGTAGATGTCGCGTCCTATGCCGAGAAGTTCCTTCTGAGCAATGGTGAGTCCAAGCACCGACACGAGTGACGTGTCCTTGATGAGGATGACGAACTCGTTGAGCAGTGGCGGGATGACCCGACGGATCGCTTGCGGCATGATCACATATCTCATCGATTGGAAGTATGTGAGTCCGAGGGTGCGTGAGGCCTCGATCTGGCCCCGTTCCAACGATTGGATGCCGGCCCGATACACCTCGGACGAGTAGGCACCCAGGTTGAGACCGAGCACCAGGATGGCGATCGTGTACATGTCGAGATCGAGCCGCAGTGCCGGGACGAACCCGATACCGGCGAACCTGATCTGCCAGATGAGCGGGGTGCCACGGAAGAAATTTATGTAGATGCGAGCCGGGGCACGGACCACTCTTCGCTTGGACATTGTGAAGAGCGCCAGCACCAGTCCGAGAGCGAATCCGAGTGCCGCACCCGCCCCCGAAAGAACCAGGGTGTTTTGGGCGCCCT
>JAZGIX010000259.1:0-3570 GCA_036482315.1 Acidimicrobiia bacterium
GCCAGTCCGAGGGTTTCGCACTGGCGGACGATCCCGACGGCAACACCCAACGGGTAGAACCCCTCGTCCTCATCCCCGCGGTGAGCTGCCAGATCGTCGAATTCGGTTGCCAGCCGGTCGACTGGATGGTCGGCGTCGGATTGGTCGATCGTGTCCTCGACCAACAGCGAGGTGCCCTCGGGCAGCAGCATTGCTGCGGCGCTGTCGAGCGCGGTCTGTAGATCCGCCACCTCGAATGCCCAGGGATCACCGTCGGCGTCGGGACTGAATTCGGTGAAGAGAGCGGCCCCGTCGAGATACACGACCCCTACAACGCGGCTCTCCTCCACGAGTTCGACGACCGGGCCGTCCCACTCGGCGCTTGAACCCTCGCGGGCGCGCAGGTCGGACACAATTCAGCGCTTGATCGGGAAGTCGCGAGTGGGGCTGCCGTCGTAGACCTGTCGTGGCCGTCCGATGCGGGTGTCGGGATCCTCACTCATTTCCTTCCACTGGGCGATCCAGCCCGGGAGGCGCCCGATGGCGAACAGGACCGTGAACATCCGGGTCGGGAACCCGAGAGCCCTGTATACGAGCCCGGCATAGAAGTCGACGTTCGGGTAGAGGTTGCGCGAGACGAAGTACTCGTCGGAGAGCGCATGCTCCTCGAGTTTGCGGGCGATGTCGAGCAGGGGGTCATCCCCGCCCATGCGCTCCATCACGTCGTCGGCGAAGTTCTTGAGGATCCGAGCCCGCGGGTCGTAGTTCTTGTAGACGCGATGTCCGAAACCCCAGAGCCGGAACGGGTCGTCTGCGTCCTTGGCTTTGTCGATATACCGCTTGTAATCGCGTCCGTCCTCGTTGATCTGGCTGAGCATCTCGACGACCCGTTGATTGGCCCCTCCGTGAAGCGGCCCCCAAAGGGCGCTCATACCTGCCGCCACCGAAGTGAACAGATTGGCCCGACTCGACCCAACGAGGCGGACTGCCGAGGTCGAGCAGTTTTGGGAGTGGTCGGCGTGAAGAATCAGCAGGACGTCGAGAGCTCGGGCGACGACCGGGTCTACCTCATAGTCGGCGACCGGCAGGGCGAACATCATGTTGAGGAAGTTTTCGGTGTAGTTGAGGTCATTGCGGGGATAGACGTACGGCTGGCCGATCGACTTCTTATAGGCGAACGCGGCGACCGTAGGCAGCTTGGCGACCAGCCGCAGCGCGGACTGCTCGACCGCGTAGGGATCCGTCGGATTGTGGAAGTCGGGGTAGAAGGTCGCCATGGCGTTGGTCGCCGAGGACAGGATTGCCATCGGGTGGGCGCTCTTGGGGAAAGCGTCGAACAGCCGCTTCATCTCCTCGTTGAGGAGCGTGTGGTTGGTGATGCTCGTCGTGTAGGCGGCGAGGCTGTCCGCCGACGGCAACTCGCCGTGGAAGAGCAAATAGGCGACCTCGAGGAACGTCGAGTGCTCGGCCAAGTCTTCGATGCGATACCCGCGATACCTCAACTCGCCGGCGTCGCCGTCTACAAATGAGACGCCGGATCGTGTGGCCGCGGTGTTGGCGAAGCCATAGTCGAGGGCGATCATCCCGGTATCGGCGCGCAGCCGGCTGATGTCGATCCCGTCGTTGCCTTCGGATCCCGGCACGATTGGGAATTCGATCTCGCCGCCGTCATACGTGAGTTTCGCCGTTCGATCACTCATCGGGATATCCGCCCCTCCATCAGTCGTCGTCCGAGCGTGCCGCTTCGATAATCTTTTGCGCCTCCTGTGGTGGCGCCTCTTCGTAGTGAGTCAGCTCCATTTCGAAGCTGCCGCGCCCGTGTGTGATCGAGCGCAGATCGATGGAATATCGCTGGATCTCGGCCAGTGGGACTTCGGCGGTCACAACGCGCAGCCCACCTTCCGAGTCCATGCCGAGAACCTTGCCCCGCTTGGCATTGAGGTCGCCGATCACGTCGCCCATGAGATCCTCCGGCACCTTGACCTCGATCTTCATGATCGGCTCGAGCAATGCCACGTTGAGCTTGGGTGCTGCCTGGCGAACCGCCTGGATTCCGGCCATCTTGAACGACATCTCGTCGGAGTCGACCGCGTGATACTTGCCGTCGTAGACACGTGCCTTGACGTCGACCACCGGATACCCGGCGGCCAGGCCGCGCTCGAGTGCCTCGCGGATCCCCTTATCGACGGCGGGGATGTACTGCCGGGGGATCGAACCGCCCTTGATCTCGTTGATGAACTCATAACCTGAACCCAGTGTGTTGGGTTCGAACTTCACGAACGCCACGCCGAATTGGCCGCGGCCTCCTGACTGTTTCTTGTGCTTACCTTCGACGTCTGCCCGGCCCTTGATGGTCTCCCGGTAGGGGATCTTGGGCAAGGCGGTATCGACTTCAACGCCGTGGCGGGTCGCCAGTCGAGCAATCGTCACTTCGAGTTGGGCGTCGCCGAGGCCCGACAGGATCGTCTGATTGGTGGCCGCGGTGCGCTCGGTCGAGAGGGTCGGATCGTCCTCGACGGTTCGGGCCAGCGCGGTCGAGAGCTTCTCTTCATCGTGCTGGGTCTTGGGGAACACTGCGTACGACATCGTCGGTTTGGGCATTTCCATCGGTGACACCGTCACGCCCCCGCCCGGTGTCGCCAGTGTGTCGCCGGCCAGCGTGGTTTCGAGTTTCGAGACGGCGGCGATGTCGCCGGCCTCGACTCGTCTTACGTCTTCATGCTCTTTGCCGCGCATCGTGAAGATGTTGTGCATGCGGCCTTTGGCGCCGACCCGCCGGTTCTCCAGATCGACATCGAGGGCGATATCGCCCCGGAAGACGCGAAAGAGAGAGATTCGCCCTACGTACGGATCCGACATCGTCTTGAACACATATGCCACAACCCCCGAGTCGGGTAGTTCTTCCCCTTCGGTCAGGGGTGGCGTGGGACGCTCAGAGGGGCGGGGCCCATAATCGACGATGAATTGGGCGAGTCGATCGACACCGATGAGTTCTGTCGCCGACCCGCATAGGACCGGAAATGCTGTGCCGGCAACCATGCCTGCGTGCATGCCGGCGATGAGTTGGTCTCCCGAAGGCTCGACCCCTTCGAAATACCGTTCGAGCATCTCGTCGTCGGTTTCGACGACTGCTTCGACCAGGCCGGTATGGAGCTTCCCGACCTCCTTCTCCACCGATTCGGGCAGGGGGCCCTCGGTGGCTTTGGGAGCACCCGAGTACGTATACGCCTTGCCGCCTACGAGGTTGGCAACTCCCGCAAGGTCGGCCTCGGAGCCGATCGGCACCTGGATCGGTGCCACTCCGGTGCCGAAGATCTCCTTCAGCTGATCGACCGTGCGAGTGAACGACGACCGCTCCCGGTCGAGTTTGTTGACGAAGATCGCTCTGGAAATGCCTTCGTCTCCCGCCATGCGCCAGGCCGCTTCGGTCTGAACCTCGACACCGTCCACACCGGAAACAACGAAGAGTGCGAGATCGGCTGCACGGAGGGCGGCTCGCATTTCGCCGGTGAAGTCGCTGAGTCCCGGCGTATCGATGATGTTGATCTTGTGGCCGTTCCAATTGAATGGAGCCATTGCCAGACTGACTGA
>JAZGIX010000260.1:0-5193 GCA_036482315.1 Acidimicrobiia bacterium
TGAACAGTCTTGTTGGGAAGGAGTTTGAAGTCCTGGAACACCGTCCCCAGCGATCGACGCAGCAGGGGCACCTTCCACGATGGCAGTTTCGTGGTCTGCTTACCGGCCACCCAGATCTCCCCCTGAGTGGGGAGCTCCTGGCGCAGCATCAGCCGGATCAGAGTCGACTTGCCCGATCCCGACGGGCCGACAAGGAAGACGAACTCGCCCTTTTCAATTTCGAGTGAGACGTCGTTGACCGCGACGGTTGCACCGTCGTAGACCTTGGAAACGTCCTGCAATCGGATCATCGGACCTCTTGGGTATTGCTCTACGGGGTATGACGCGTTTTGGTTTCGGCGGCTCCCCTCGAATCCAACGACGCCCGGTGAGATTACTAGGGAGGTGGTTTAGTTCCGTGCATCTCACGAAACGGTCCGTGCCCTCCGCCATTGGAGATATGCGTCGGAGAAGCCCTCGAGAGCACCGTCGAGAACTCCCTGGATGTTGCCGACTTCGAGATCGGTGCGGAGATCCTTGACCATCTGATAGGGCTGCATCACATACGACCTGATCTGACGTCCCCACGCCGCCTCCCCCTGCTCACCGCGAATCTCGTCGATCTGCTCCAACTGCTCCTGTCGGGCCCTCTCGGCCAGCCTGGCCGCGAGCAAAGCCATGGCTCGGTTCCGATTCTGAAGTTGTGAGCGCTCTGCCTGGCACGCCACGACGATGCCGGTGGGCTCGTGCGTGATTCGAACTGCGGAGTCGGTCACATTCACGTGCTGACCTCCGGCTCCCGAAGATCTGAATACATCGATCCGTAGATCATCGGGATTGATCTCCACCTCTTCCACTTCGACTTCCGGTATCACGTCGACTCCGGCGAATGACGTGTGGCGGCGCGAGGCCGAATCGAACGGGCTGATACGGACCAGTCGATGCACCCCCCGCTCACTCTCGAGAATCCCGTACGCATGCTCGCCACGGACGGTCAGAGTCGCCGACCGGATCCCCGCCTCCTCGGCGGGAAGGACTTCGTCCACCTCGACGTCAAAACCACGCCTCTCGAGGTAGCGCTGGTACATCCGGAGGAGGATCTCGGCCCAATCGGCAGCGTCGACCCCACCCGCCCCGGCATGGATGCTCATGATCGCCGGTCGGTCGTCGTACTCCCCGAAGAAAAGGCTCTCACGTTCCAATTCGGCAAGCCTGGTCTCGACCGTAGAGAGTTCGACCAACACATCTGCCGCAGCAGACTCATCGGATTCCTCAGTCGCCAAGTCGAACAACACCTCGGCGTCGTCGATCGACTCTGACAACCGGTCCACCAGGTCGACCACTCCCTCATACCGAGCGAGGGTGCGAGTCACCTGTCGGGCCAGCTGCTGGTCATCCCACAAGTTCGGAGACGCGACCTGGTCTCTCAACTCCGCCAGCGCCTCCAGCTTCCCCGGAACGTCAAAGGAACCTCCTGGCGTCATCGAGACGCGCCCTGAGGGACGAGATGGCGGCTCTGGGGTCCTGATCCATTACTGCAGGGAGAGTAGTTGCGTGTCCGTGGCGTTCTGTCGCGGCACTCGCAATTCGCAATCAGCTTCTTCCCACGCCAGTGGTTGGCTCAAGGCGAGCCCCACGGGCGAGCCCCCACACCGTCCGAAGACCGGCGGCAGCCGTGGATCGGGCCGCCCCACACGCCATCACCTCACAACGACGCGGAGCCGATCCACCATGAACGTGCGTCCGCTACGCCACCGCCCCGTGACACTTCTTGTACTTCTTGCCGCTGCCGCAGTGGCATGGATCGTTGCGGCCGATCTTGTCCCCAACCTTCGCCTGTCGTTTGAAGGCCGCCCCACCGGTCCCACCGAGCCGAACAACTGGATCCTGCTTGTTCTGCTGCTCGACGACCTGGGAGTGAAAGAGGTACCTGACGCTGTCGATCTTGATGGCGTCGATCATGTCGACGAACATGTCGTAAGCCTCTCGCTGGTATTCAGTCAGCGGATCCCGTTGGCCCATCGCCCGCAGCCCCACACCCGACCTGAGATAGTCCATCTCCGCCAGCTGATCGCGCCACTTGTTGTCCACGATGGATAGCACGACGGTGTGCTCGAGGCTTCTGATGAGTGTCTCGCCCAGCTCCTCACCACGTGCGGTGTACACGTCCTGGGCATCTGCGATGAGTCGGTCCGTCACCACGTCCAAATCGTCCCCCGCCTCGATCAGGTCGCCGGGACCGAGGCGCGTCGGGAACAGAACGCTGATCAGGCGATGGAGTTCCTCCGCATCCCACTGATCGGGCGAAATGTCGTCGGACAGGGCCGCCCCGACCTCGATGTTGATTGCCTCTTCGATCCAATCCCGCACCAGCTCTTCGGTGTCGCGGTCGGTGAGAACCCGTTGACGCCATTCGTAGATGACCTCACGCTGACGATTCATCACCTCGTCGTACTTGAGAACGTTCTTGCGGATCTCGAAGTTCTGTGACTCGACCTGGCGTTGAGCTCGCTCGATGGCGTTGGTCACCATCTTCGCTTCGATGGGTACATCGTCGGGAATCTTGAGCTTCCGCATGATCGTCTGCACCCGATCTGTGGCGAAACGGCGCATCAGGTCATCCTCGAGCGACAGATAGAACCGGGATTCGCCGGGGTCACCTTGCCGACCCGACCGCCCTCGAAGCTGGTTGTCTATCCGTCGTGAATCGTGTCGTTCTGTCGCCAACACGTACAGGCCACCGGTCTCGATCACCTTCTTCATCTCGGGGGTCGTCTCGGCCTCGAGCTTCTCGTGCTCGCTTTTGTACGCCGCTTCGTAGGTCGGATCCTCGGACTCCAGACCCTGTTTGCGCAGCTCGTGACGCGCCATCTCCTCGGGATTGCCCCCGAGCCTGATGTCTACGCCGCGACCGGCCATGTTGGTAGCCACCGTCACCGATCCGAGTCGACCGGCTTGGGCGATGATCGCTGCTTCACGCTCGTGCTGCTTGGCGTTGAGCACCTCGTGCGGGATGCCTCTCTTCCTGAGAGCCTCTGACAATCGCTCCGAGTTATCGATGCTGATCGTGCCGACGAGGACCGGCTGTCCGGCAGCATGCCGTTCGACGAGATCCTCGGTTAGAGCGTTGAACTTCGCCTCCTCGGTCATGAACACGAGGTCGGCCTCATCGGCGCGGGCAATCGGCACGTTGGTCGGAACTACGACGACCTCGAGTCCGTAGATCTCACTGAACTCCCCGGCTTCGGTGAGAGCGGTACCCGTCATCCCGGCGAGCTTGTCGTACAGACGGAAGTAGTTCTGCAGCGTGATCGTCGCCAGCGTCTGGTTCTCTTCCTTGATTCGGACACCCTCTTTGGCCTCGATCCCTTGATGGAGACCCTCGCTGTAACGCCGTCCTTCGAGAATGCGCCCGGTGAACTCATCGACGATCTTGACCTCACCGTTTGCTACGACGTAGTCGATGTCACGCTTGTAGAGGGCCTTGGCCTTGAGCGCCACATCCAGGTGATGAATCATGTCGGTGTTGGTGTGGTCGTACATGTTGGCCACCCCCAGGAATTGCTCGACCTGAGCAACGCCCTGTTCGGTGGTGATGACCTGCCGCTTGCCTTCGTCCACTTCGTAGTGCACCTCATCGCGCAGTCGCTCTGCGATCCGCGCAAAGTCGCGGTACCACTTAGCGCTCTCCCCAACCCGCCCGCTGATGATGAGGGGGGTCCTTGCCTCGTCGATGAGGATCGAGTCGACCTCGTCGACGATCGCATAGTTGTGACCCCGTTGCACCATGTACTTGGGATCCATCGCCATGTTGTCGCGGAGGTAGTCGAAACCGAACTCGTTGTTTGTCCCGTAGGTCACATCCGCCGCGTACGCGGGGCGCCGCTCGTCCGGCTGCATGTCCGCCTGGATCAGACCGATCGTCAGCCCGAGGAACCTGTGTACTCCTCCCATCCACTCTGCGTCGCGCCCGGCGAGGTAGTCGTTGACCGTGACGACATGAACCCCCTTGCCTCCCAGTGCGTTCAGGTACACCGGCATCGTCGACACGAGTGTCTTCCCCTCACCGGTGCGCATCTCGGCGATTGCGTTGCTGTGCAATGCCCCGGCGCCGACCACCTGGACGTCGTAATGACGTTGCCCGAGCACCCGCGTGGCCGCCTCGCGCACGACGGCGAACGCTTCTGCCTGGATGTCGTCGAGCGTCTCGCCGTGGCGAAGACGGTTCCGAAACTCGTTGGTTTTCGCTTGCAGAGCTTCATCGGAGAGGGATGAGATCTCGGCCTCGAAGCCGTTGACCACGTCAACGAGCGCCACGAGCTCCTTCATCTTCTTGCCCTCGCCCGCGCTCAGAATTTTCTTCAGCAGGGCCATGGGACCGCCATCATATCGGCCGGTGGGGGGTGTGGAACAGAGTGGTCAGAAGTCGTCCAACGAGGGGCCGCTCGCCCGGTTACAACGACTCCAGCAGCGAGCCGGGGTCTACACCGGCCTCCGCGGCCATTAGCTGGGCCAACGGCTCAACATCGCTCAAATCGATCGGTTCGGGGTCGGCGAGTACCTCTCCATCGGCGGACCGCATCACCAACCCATGAACCAGTCCATCCGACGAGTCGGTGACCATGACCACTCGCCCGTCACCGATTTCGAGCAGCGATCCAGGTGGGTACTCACCCGTCATCTGAATGAACAGCCTGATCAAGTCTGTGTCGTAGGCCGTTCCGGCACCTTCGAGCAACACCCGCAGCGCCTCGTTCGGCGTTCGCGCCGGCCTGTAAGGGCGGAACGACGTGATGGCATCGTAGGAATCGGCGATCGCGACCATTCGACTGAACAGATGGGGCTCCGAGCCGCCCAATTCGGGATAGCCGCTTCCATCGACTCGGATGTGGTGCTCAAGGGCAACGATCGCGGCGACATCCTGGCCGGCGCCGGAAGCCGCCATGATCGTCGCGGCCCCCTCCTGCGGGTGCAACCGCACCTGTGCCCATTCCTCATTGCCGAGCCGTCCCGGGTTGCGGAGAGCCGCCTCGTCGACAACCACGCGTCCAACATCGTGCAGCAAGGCGGCCAGACCGAGGAGCCGTACCTGGTCGCGTTCAAATCCAGCAAACCGACCGAGCGCCATCGACAGCAGGCAGACATTGACGGAGTGGTAGTAGGTGACCTCATGATGGTTCTGAACAGTCGCCAGAAGCATGGAGGAGCTCGCGT
>JAZGIX010000261.1:0-2018 GCA_036482315.1 Acidimicrobiia bacterium
CTCGCGCCCGGCTCGTCTTGACGGCGGTCGCCGATCTTGGTGTGGGGCTGTCGATCGATGATTACGGGACCGGATATTCCTCGCTGACGTATCTCTCCACTCTCCCGGTGCACGAGGTGAAGATCGACAGATCGTTCGTGACCGACATGGCGGTAGACGAGCGGCTCTCCAAGATCGTCTCATCGACGGTGTCCCTGGTGCACAGCCTCGACAAGAAGGTTGTTGCGGAGGGTATCGAGAACGCGGCGACCTGGGCTCTCCTCCTCGAAGCCGGCTGTGACATCGCACAGGGGTACTACCTCGCCAGGCCGATGCCCTTCGCCGAACTGTTGGCATGGCTCGACGACGGCAGTGTTCCCAAGGGCGATGTCGGCTTGAAGGTCGAGCCCGGCACCGCACTCGACTGAGACGCGACAGAACCCGCAAAGTCAGTTTGGAGTTTGGAGTTTGGAGTTTGGAGTCGGGAGACGGGAAACGCAGGGTCAGGCCAACGGGCCGCGACCCGCTCCCAATTCGCTGAGTCCCTTAGGTTTCTGCTGCCTTCTGCCGATGTGATGAGTGATCGGTAGGGGCGTACACAACCGGCAAATGAACGGCGGGCTTCGGCCCGCCGTTCATAGGTTTGCCAGACTGGGCTGATGAGCAAGGGAAGCTGGATCCTGGTCTTCGGCGGGCTCACTATCGGCCTCGTCGCTGCGATCGGTTGGCTGATGTTGCGAGACACGACCACTCCTGTCGGAGCCGACCTAGTGGAAAGTCGGTTCGACGGCGAGGTGGGTTCGCTTCCCGGCGAACCGGGCGTCTATCGATACCTGACAACCGGGTTCGAGGAGGTTGACGCCCTCTCGGGTGGCCGACACGAGTATCCGGCCGAGACATTCATGACCATCACCGCCTCCGAATGTGGCCTGGTAGTTCGGTGGGATGCCCTCACCGAGCGCTGGATCGACTGGGAGCATTGTGGCTCCAATCTGGCGGTGACGGTGTCTTCGACATATCACGAGTGGTTTGGCATCCCCGATCTCGAAGAAGAGACCTGTGTCGTGCCAAGGCCCATAGCCGGGGCGGCGGGAGACCTCACGACGACGATCTGCGATACCCAAGGGACGCTCGAGACCTACGAGACGACGATTATCGGACAGGAAGTCCTGGAGGTTGGCGGCGTTCCGATCGAAACCACCCATCTCCGCCGCACCTCATCACTGACTGACGGCAGCACAGGAACAGCCGTGGTCGAGGTGTGGCGGGTGAACGGCACCGCCTTGATCGTGCGCATGGAAGTATCACGCAGCAGCGTGACTCCGAGCCCCATCGGAGATGTGACCTACGTCGAGGAATTCACGCTGGATCTGATCGGACTCCCTCCCGGTAGCTAGCTGCATGTCGCACATTCGGAGCCCGGCAGTCCTGAAGGTCGGCGCCGATCGGGCCGATGCAACATGATGCCTGATGAGAGCGCTTGGGACCGATGGGGCAGATATGCGGCCGCCGCGGTACTCGCGGGAGTCGTCGCGTGGTTCGCCTTTGTCGCCCATCGGGAGGTGCCGGTCCTCGACTGGTTCGACCTTGCAGTCCACGAGGTCGGTCACATGGTCATGTTCTTCGCACCGCGCATGATGATGTTCCTCGGCGGTTCTGTCGCGCAGGTGGCGGTTCCCCTGGCGCTCGCCTGGTACTTCGGACTGGTTCGGCGTGACCTCGCCGGAGGCGGATTCTGTCTTGCTTGGGCAGGAGCATCGGCGTGGGATGTGAGTGTCTACATTGCCGACGCACCGGTACAGGCCCTTCCTCTGATCGGCGGCGAGCACGTCTGGGCCTACCTACTCGGTCAACGCGGATTCGATGCCGTGCACTTGGCTGATGAGGTCGCCGGTTTCGTGGAATTCACCGGAGTCCTTGTTGCCATCGCCGGAATCGGAATCGCGCTATCAGGAATGGTCCCGGGTCTGAGGAAGTCGGTGCCCGTGCTTCTAGGGATTTCTCCAACAGAGGACCAGCCGGTCGCATCCGAGTCAGAT
>JAZGIX010000262.1:0-8104 GCA_036482315.1 Acidimicrobiia bacterium
CGTTTTCCCATCCTGAAGTCTGAAGTCTGAAGTCTGAAATCTGGACTAAGGACTAAGGACTAAGGACTCAGGACTTCTTCCTCAGCTTGATGCGGTCGACCCGATTTCGATCCATTCTGACGACTTCGGCTGTGAATCCGTCCAGTTCGATGGTGTCGCCGACGACCGGGATGCGGCCCGCGACGTCCAGCAGGAGTCCGGCGATCGTTGTGTACTCCCCGGCGGGGAACCCGATCGTCAGGTGATCCGACAGATCCTCGACGGTCACCCTGCCGTCGACCATCCACTCGCTGTTCCCCAAATCGAGCACCGTCGGCTCTTCGGGGTCGTACTCGTCCTGCAACTCGCCGACGAGTTCCTTGATCAGATCCTTGGTCGTGACCAGGCCTTCGACTCCGCCGTGCTCGTCGCTCACCAGTGAGAATGTGAGTCGCGAAGCTCGCATCTCGAGCAAGAGATCGAGCACCGACTTCGATTCCGGAACGAACACGGGTTGGCGCAACACCCGGTTGATGTCGCTCACAGACGGCTCATGCGGCATCGCCAGCAGGTCCTTCACGTAGAGCACGCCGAGCACGTTGTCGAGATCGTCCTTGATGACCGGGAAGCGACTGTGTCCGGTCGCGGCCACCATCGCCTTTACCTCGTCGAAGGTTGCGGGTGAACCCAGAGAGTGAATTTCGACCCGGGTTGTCATCACGTCGCGGATGCTGAGGTCGGCGAGCGAGAAAAGCGAATGGATGATCTCGCGCTCGGCGGTCTCTATGTCGCCCGATCTTTCTGCGAGGACCGACAAGGCTCGGATGTCATCCTCTGTCACCGCCGTATCGGGACTGCCCGCCTTGATCCCGAAGATCCGCATGAAGCCGCGACTGACGACGAGAAAGAAGCGGGATATGGGGCGGATGAGGAGAGAAAGCCGCCACACGGTCGGAGCCACCACCAACGAGTAGCGCTCCGGATACCGGGTCGCCAGGCTCTTGGGGGCTATCTCTCCGACCACCAGGATCACCGACGTCACCGCGCCCGTCGCCACCCACGGCCCCCAGGTCGATCCGATGAGATCGACGAAGAGCACCGTTGCTACTGATGCGGCGAGGATGTTGACGAAGTTGTTGGCGACCAGCAGGGTGCTGAGCATGGCATCGGTGTCGCTGATTAGGGCGTCGACGTACCGGCCGCGGCGGTCCTTCTCCAGGAGTTGGGCGACGCGTTCACGCTGAATCCCGATGAGGGCGGTCTCGGATCCAGAGAAGAACCCCGAAGCCAGAACACAAACCGAGAGAATCACCAAATAGGTGATCTGAACCCCACGCATTTATCACTCCCCCCCTTTGGCGGGAGTCAATCGACCGAAGGTCGATCGCTGGGCCGTCTGACAACTCTCCCCTTTGGGGGGAGTCATTCGGCCGGAGGTCGATTGGTGGGGGTTCTGACAACTCTCCCCTTTGGGGGGAGTCAATCGGCGGAGCCGATTGGTGGGGGGTGCCTCTGGAAGCCCTCCCGGCGGAGTGAATCGGCGGAGCCGATTGGTACTTGGAGGTTCCCCGCGATCGGTCACGAGGGATCGGGCGCGGCGGCGAGAACTTCGTCGATGGCCGACCGAAGGGCGTCGGAGGAGAACGGCTTGCGAACCCACCCATCCGCTCCGGATCGACCCGCCAGGAAGGCGTCGGCGTCGCGGTCGAGCAGGAGGATCACCGGTGGCCGGGTGCCGTTGGTGGTGGCGGCGGCATCGCGAACCGCTCGAGTCAATGCCATGCCTCCCATGCTCCCGACCTGGAAGTCGACGAGGAGAACGTCGGGTGCCGATTCGGAAATCCGTTCGGTGACGGCGCGCGGATCGTCCACGGTGGATACCGAAAACCTGGCTTCGGAGAGAGCGGCGCGAACGTCGTTGACTATCCAGGCGACGTCGGCAACCAGAAGGATGTCGGCCATGTGGAGTCGAGCGTAGTCCTGTGCTGTGGCCGTGAATCGACCTCCCTAGCATGCGGCCGTGCTTCGCCGACTTCTCGTCACCTCAGTCTTCGCCGTCTCAGCGATTCTCGCCGGGCTTCCGGCGTTGGCGCACGGAGATCAGGGCATCGACGTCGTCGTGGTGTCGGGTTCACTCGACGGCAGGTTGATCAACTTCGTCATCGATGCGATCGAGGACTCTGATGCCGAGGTGGTGGTCCTGCAGATCGACTCCGCCGCCACACTGAATGGTGACTTCGATGAGCTGCTCGAACTCGTCACCGATCCTCCGACTCCGGTCGCCGTCTACGCCGGTCCGGACCCGGCGCGGGTCTCCGGCGGTGCGTTGCGCCTGCTGGCGGCGGCGCCGATCGCCGGTGCTGCCCCCGGTGTCGTGCTTGGGCCTGCGGCCCCGACCCGGGCCGGTGCTTCCGACGATACGGCCGCGATTCGGACCGCCCACCCGGACCTTCCTGAGGAGCTCGTTGCCGGCTCGGCGTCTGTGGTCGACGACTTCGATGGCTTCCTCGACCTGGTCGAGCCCTCAATCGGGCAGTTTGTGGTCGGCCTGCACGATCGCGCGGTAATCATCGATGGGGCGACCGTGAATCTGGAGACCGCGGTAGCGGTCATCGGGGATGGGGTGGTGAACCTCAGACCTTCGGGTGAGGTGACCTTTATCGAGCCGGGCCTGATCGATGCGACGCTCCGCCTCGGGATCGGGCCTGAGGCAGCCTTCTTCTTCTTGATGGTGGGCTTCTCGCTGGTCGCTTTCGAGTTCTATGCGGTCGGTCCCGGCGCAGCCGCGGCCGTAGGGGTGGTGAGCCTGCTGCTGGGTGGCTACGGAATCTCGGTGCTACCGGTTCGCTGGTGGGCCGTGGCGTTGGTTCCGGTCGGCTTGCTTCTGTACACGATCGACTTCCAACGCAACGACCTCGGCTGGAAGAGCCTGCTCGGGACCGGCGCGCTGACTTCGGCCGGGTTGTTCTTCACCGATGCGGCGCCACAGATCGTGCAGACGTGGTGGATCGTGCTGATCATCGTGCTGGGGACCGCCCTGTGGTTCGGGTTTGCCCTCACCACGATCGTCCGTTCCCGCTTTTCGACCCAAACGATCGGCCGTGATCATCTGGTCGGCCGAATCGGTACGGCAGACACCGCGATTGCTCCGGATGGAACGGTCGTGGTCGATGGCGCGAAGTGGCAGGCGCGTTCAACCCGGGTGTCCGGGATCGAGGCAGGTGACCGGGTGGAGGTTGTCGCTGTCGAGGGGGTCCTGCTCGAGGTTGACCCGTTTTAGAGAGACCGCCCATCGGACGGGCGCCCTAAAACGGATGTTCATGGCTCTTCGCTCTTGGCTCCGTCGTTCGAGTCCTCCCCGGCCTCGAACGACTCCGCACGGTTGTGTCGCCCCAGGGGCGACCTGCGTTCCTCGGCTCATCACGGTGCTGCCCGGGTCCCTGCCCAGGCAGCCGAGGGTCCGCCTGTCGGCGGAACCTCTTAGTTAGCGAATAGCTAGCGTTTCTTCCAGAATATCCCTGGCGGCCGTCATCTACCGCTGGTAGCGTCCGCCGCCGGTCGGACATCGGAGGACCTGGGTGATAGACGTCGCTGCTGCGGATCGTTCCTGGCAAATGAAGGGGCTGTGCCGCGGAAACCATTCCTACTTATTCTTCCCGCCGAGCACGGCGGAGCGCAAGGAAGAGCGGGAGCGGCGCGAGATCAAGGCCAAGGCGATCTGCATGGTGTGTCCGGTCAAGAGCGATTGCCTCGAGTTCGCGCTGGAGATCAAGGAGCCATACGGCATCTGGGGCAGCCTCACCGAAACAGAGCGGCGCCAGGTCCTGGCCCGTCGATCCGCCGCGATGGTGGGGTAGGACCGTAATCAGTCGGGAGTCGGGAGCCCGAACGCTCTAATCCTTCCGGATTCGCCGTCCGTCGCCATCACGGATCGTCACTCCGTCGGCATCCATCCACTCCAGTAACGGGATCGCGTGTTTGCGGGTGATGCTCAGTGCGTCACGAAATTCTGCCACGGTGAAGCCGTCCGGGAGTTCTCTGGCTCGTTCGACGATGGCGTGGAGAACGTCGGGCAGGTATATGAGTTCGTTCGAAACCTCGATCACGCTGCCCCGCCGGACGAGAGCATGTTCGAGTTCGAGGCCGAGTTCCAGTTCGACCCGTCGTGGGGGGCTGAACCCTGCCTCGCGCAGTATTGCCAGCGCCGTTTCCCAGACTCTCTGATCTTCACCTCCGAGGTCTGCCCCGAATCCGACGCGTCTGACGTCGGCCCCGGTCTCCTCCAGATCGGTCGTTAGGCCGAGCAGCGACTCGAGGTCGTCGGCGGGCACTCCTACTTGCTCGGCCAGCCTGGCTTTGGGGATTCCGGGTCGCAGCGGATTGGCGTCGTGAAAGCCATCGACCGATTCAACCATTGCGGCCAACAGCCGCGACACCTGAGCCACCGAGAACGCACGTTTTCGGCTTACCAGTGCTGCATTGGGACTGCCTCCGCCTGTCTGAGCGGTGAGTTCGTCGATCGAACACATACCTCGGGCAGCCAGGAGAGCGTCGGCAGCCTCATCGGCAGTCGCAGCCCCGCTGATCGCGCTCAGAACCACTGCAGCATCCCGCGTCCTTCGTGGCGGGGCCGGATCCAACACCCTGCCGCCGGCGACGACCGCCTTTCTGCCCACCTCTCGCAGTATGAACCGATCTCCCCACCTGACCGGGAGTGGCGCTTCGACCTCGACGAGGATGGCACCGGTCCCCTCCAGAGTCTCGCCTTCGAGGAGCCGAATCCGGGCAGGCCATGAGCCGCTCCCGAGATGGAGATGGAATGCTCCTCGTTCTCGAATGGGGCTGTCGAGTGAACGGACGGTTGTCGCCGTCCCCATGAAGCGCCGCGTCACGAACCATTCGTCCTCCCTCCCCAGCATCGATCCCCGATGGATGGCGTTCCTTTCCAGGCCGACGAGATTGAGGGCCGCCCGATTGCCCGGCTCCACCCGATCGAGAGAGCGCTCGTGCGATTGGATCGATCGGACACGACCGGCGGTCCCCGCCGGGAACAGCGTGAGCGACTCGTCGATCCCGATGGGCCCGTCGACGAGTGTCCCCGTCACAACCGTGCCGGCACCGGAGATGCTGAACGAGCGATCCACCCAGAGCCGGGGCCGGTCCAGATCGGTGATCGAGGTAGCGGCGAGGGCGGTGTCGATCGCCGCTCTCAGTGCTTCGATGCCGCGCCCCTCGGGGGCGGCGGTCGCGATGATCGGTGAACCCTGGAGCGAGGTCGAAGCAAGACGATCGTCGATTTCGAGAGTGGCGATCTCGAGAGTGTCCTCGTCCACCAGATCGGCTCGGGTGAGGGCTACGACTCCATGGTCGACACCGAGGAGATCGAGGATCGCGAGGTGCTCCTCGGACTGCGGCATCCAGCCTTCGTCGGCCGCCACAACGAAGAGGGCCACGGTGATCGCATCGATTCCGGCCAGCATGTTCTTGATGAAGCGCTCGTGTCCCGGCACGTCCACGAATCCGGCTTCGATACCAGACGGCAGCGTCGTCCAGGCGAATCCGAGATCGATGGTGAGCCCGCGTCTCTTCTCCTCGGCCCATCGGTCTGGATCGCGGCCGGTGAGGGCCTGTACCAATGTCGACGTCCCGTGATCGACGTGGCCGGCCGTCCCGACTACCGGCATGCGGTGGTGATTCCCGCTCCCACGGCGGCATCGTCATCCGGTGACACGGCTCTGAGGTCGATGATCAGGCCACGCTCATCTCTGCGGCCGACTATCGGGGTCGGCGCCTCCAACAGGGCTCGCCAGGAAGACTCGACGTCGCATGAGATGAGAATCATCGGACCCGGAATTCCTTTACCGGGGACGGTTCCGGCGCCGGGCAAGGAGCGGTCGGAGATGATCGTGGCGGCGACGTCTGCGTCGGCGACGACCCTCGAACATCGAGCCTCGAGGACCTCATTGGTGAACGAGGCCATCGCCCAGAACGGAATCTCGGCACCTCGCCCTGCGGCGTACATCTCGAGGGTCATCGCCAGCATGTCAAGCGACGGCCCGGCGATTCGCACTGCCCTAGCCACCGGATGGGATCGCATCGCCTCGATGGCGTCGGCCGCGCCCACTGCGATTCCCGCCTGCGGTCCTCCAAGCAACTTGTCGCCCGAGAAGAGCACTACCGAGGCGCCGTCGGCGAGGGTCTGTCGTACCGCCGGCTCCTCTGCCAGCCAGGCCGGGGGCGGGCCGTCCAGCCAGGGGACGCGGGCGTCGAGGAGGCCGCTTCCGATATCGGCCACCAACGGCAATCCGTGCTCGGCGGCCAGGGTTCCCAATTCTGTGTATGAAGCGGCATCGGTGAACCCTTCGATCCGGTAGTTGGACGGGTGGACCTTCAAGATCAGCCCCACCGACCCGTCGAGCGCTCGCCGATAGTCCTTCAGACGGGTTCGGTTGGTGGTCCCTACTTCCAAGAGTTGAGCACCCGAGGCCGCCATCAGCTCCGGAAGGCGGAAGGAGCCGCCGATCTCTATGAGTTCACCGCGGGAGACGATGACGGGGCGGTCGCCGGCGAGGGCGGCAAGTGCGAGGAGCAGCGCCCCGGCGGTGTTGTTGACGGCCAGCGCCGCATCAGCACCGGTGAGTGCGGTGAGCAGAGCATTGGTGTAGGCACCGCGACTACCCCTGGCCCCCGTCGTCAGATCGAATTCGAGCGAAGAGGCGTGCGAAGCGGAGATCTCGCCGACGGCCGCAGCATCGGATGCCACCTGTGCTCGCCCCAGATTCGTATGGAGGAGCACGCCGGTGGCATTGATGACGCGGTGAGGGCGGAGCCTGGCGAGGCGCTCCGTTTCGGCTCGTGCGGTCGTCTCGGCGGAGTCACCGGTCGTGCGGCTGGCATCGATGGCGCGGCGTGCCACCTCGACGAGCAGCGAGCGCGGCAGAGATCCGGTGTCGATAGACGTCGCCAGGGCATCCACCGATGGAGGATGAGAGACCATGGTCACAGCCTACCGAGGCCCCTATATTCGACTTGTGGCTATCACCGCGCCCGCCCCGGTACCGATCCGACCTGCCGCCACCATCGTCCTGGCTCACGATGGGGCCGAGGGCGTGGAGGTGCTGATGGTCCGTCGCAACCGCAAAGCCGTCTTCATGAGCGGTGCTCACGTGTTCCCGGGTGGGGCTGTGGATGAAGTCGATGGCAGTCACCTGGCCCGCGACGCCGTGACATGGTCGGGAGACCCCGAAGAGTTTCCATGGCGAGCCGCCGCCTTGCGAGAACTCTTCGAGGAGGCCGGGGTGCTGGTGGGTCCGCGATCGGATGTCGATCAGGCGCTCGAGGGGGCCGGCCTCTTCGAAGCCCTTGTGGCCGCGGGCGAACGACTGGATGCCGACGCCCTTGAGTACGTCTCAAACTGGGTCACCCCGTTGGGCCCGCCTCGCCGGTTCGATACCCGCTTCTTCGTGGCCGCCGCCTCCGGGAATCCCGTCACTGACGATCGCGAAGTGTTCGATGCCGTATGGGTTCGACCCGGCGCCGCACTGGAAGCTGCCGATAGAGGAGAGTGGCAACTCGAGTTCCCCACCCGCCACACCCTCGCGATGTTCCTCGATCATGCGACCGCGGCTGAACTGATGGTGGCGGCCGCCGCGATTGATGTAGAGCGAATCGCCCCCCGGATTGCGACCGCCGAAGACGGAGCGATCAAGGTCCTTCTTCCGGGCGACCCCGGCTTCGACGAGGCGATGGCGTGAAGATAGAAGTTGTTCTGGCCCCCAATCCTGGCCTGTTCACCGGACCGGGAACCAACACCTGGGTGGTCACGTCGCACGGAGAGTCGGTGATCATCGACCCCGGGCCGGTCATCGAATCGCACGTCACTGCGATCCGGGCGACCGTCTCCTCTACAGAGGTGCGCGCCGTTCTCGTCACTCACACTCATCCCGACCACGCACCGGCAGCGAACAGACTTGCCGAGGATCTTGGAGTACCGGCCATCGGTAGCGCGGCCGGTCCTGAGTTCAGGCCGGATCGCTTGATTGCCGATGGAGAGGGTGTCGGTTTCGGCGGTCTCGAAGCCGTCTGCGTGACGACCCCAGGGCACACTCCCGATTCGGTGTGCTTC
>JAZGIX010000263.1:0-6051 GCA_036482315.1 Acidimicrobiia bacterium
AATCCGAGGAAGCCTTCTCCGAGCGTCTGGCTGAGCTGGGGCTTACTAACGATCTCTAGTCGTTAGTCCTTAGTCATTGGTCCTTAGGTAAGAACGACGGCGGCTGACGCCGCCTCCGGCAATCGCCTCGCTGCGCTCGGCGGGCTATCCGGGACGGGGCGATCGCGCCGAGCTTTGCTCGGCGGGCAACCAAGGGATCATTCTTACTGGTTACTGGTTACTGGTTACTGGTTACTGGTTACTGGTTACTGGCCCCATGTGCCAGAGAGTCGTTTCACAGCGATATACTGCTTTGTCCCCATGACCCCCTCGTATCGAGGATTCTCGTGACGCACACACCGCTTGTTGATATAGAGCTGCGCGTCCCCGGTGACCACCTGATGCTCGCCCTGCTGGGTGAGCGCGACGGCTACTTGAAAGCCGTCGAGGCGGCCTTCCCGGAGGCGCGTATCGTGGCGCGCGGTGACGAACTCAGAATCAGCGGCGTGGAAGCGGATGCTGGGTCTGTCAAGACCGTGTTCGAAGAGCTCCTGGTGCTGGTTCGTGAGGGGCAGGATCTGGACATGGAGCGGGTTCGAGAAGTCATCCACCTGGTTCGGACCGACGTAGAGAACCCGAGCCAGGTATTCACCGACGGTATTGCTGTGGGCCGCGGCAAGGTGATCAGGCCCAAGACGCTCAATCAGAAGCGGTATGTGGATTCGATTCGGGCCAACACGGTGGTCTTCGGCATTGGTCCTGCCGGGACCGGAAAGACATATCTGGCGATGGCCCTGGCCGTCGCCGGCCTCCAATCCGGCGAGTTCACCAGGTTGATCCTCACCCGGCCTGCGGTCGAGGCCGGAGAGAAACTCGGATTCCTGCCCGGGGACTTGGCAGCCAAGGTGGATCCCTATCTGCGCCCTCTGTACGACGCTCTGTACGACATGCTCGGGCCGGATGAGACACAACGGCTGATGGACAGGGGAACAATCGAAATCGCACCGCTTGCCTACATGCGAGGCCGAAGTCTCAACGACGCATTCATCGTCCTGGACGAGGCACAGAACACGTCTCCCGAGCAAATGAAGATGTTTCTCACCAGGCTCGGCTTCAATTCGAGGATGGTCATCACCGGAGATGTGACTCAGGTGGACTTGCCGGATGGTCGCGCCTCCGGACTCAAGACTGTGCGCCGAATTCTGGAGGGGATTCCGAAGGTGGGATTTGTGACCCTCGATGCAACCGATGTTGTTCGGGCCAGGATCGTGGCGTCGATCGTCAAGGCGTACACCCGATTCGAAGATCGGGCCGAACGCCAATGAATGCCCTGATTCGCGGTTCGGGTATTGCTCGGGTCGTCCTCCTCGCGCTTGCCATCGTGTTTTCTGCAGTGGCGCTTATGGGCGGGCGAGCCTCCGACGCCCCGCAGGTATCGCTGCAGGAGGGTCAGCCTGCGCCCGAGACCTTCATCGCACCTCGTCCGGTCACGGTGATCGACGCAACGGAGACCGCGGCTGAGCGGGCTCGCGCCTCGGCTGCGGTGGAAGACATCTACCGCCCCGACCCCCAGGCCACCGAGACCGTGCTCGACGCCATCAACGCCTTCTTCGAGGATGTGCGCACGGCCGCGGTACCGATTCCACAGGTTGTGAGCGAGGTCACCCCTCCGACCACGTTCGCGACGACTACCACTGCCGAGGACACCACCACGACCGCCGAGGAGACAACCACCACCACAAGTGCTGCGGAGACGACCGGGTCGTCCGATGACGCCGAATCGACCACGTCGCTCGAGACGACCACATCGACCAGCACCACCACGACCACACTGCCGCCCAAACCGGCGTCGTTGACGACCCAGATGCAACAGCTCGAGAGTGCGCACCCGTTTCTCAGCCTGGAGACGATTGCGGCGTTTGTGGGTCTGATCAACGATGACCTCGAGCGGTTGAGGCTGGGAGAACCACAGCTCTTTGCGATCGTGGAGATCGAGGCAATCGATCAGGCAGAGGAGTTCCTGCTCGACGGCATCAGATCGACTGAACTCGACGGCGTGAGGACTGGCCTCGTAGCCAATCCGCGCCCGATCGTGCTGTTGCGCGGGATCGCTGATGAGGATCGAGCGGAGGTCGAGGCGGCAGTCGCTGAGCTGGTGGCCTTGTCCCTGCAGACGAACGAATTCCAGGACGATGCTTCGACCCAGATCGCCCGGTTCGAAGCAGAGTCTGCGGTGGAGGACGTGGTGAAGGCTTACAGCACCGGCGAGGCAATCGTGCGTGCCAACGAGATCATGACCGCGGTGCAGATTCAGGCCATCAGCGATTTGGGGCTGATAGGTGAAGCCGCTGAAACGACGCCGCTGCGAGCGCTCGCCTTGATTGCGGCGACCGTGGTTCTCCTGGCTGCTGCATATCTGTGGCGCGTTGGTTCGGAGTTTTGGCGCCAACCGAAGCTCGTCGGCCTGTTCGCTCTGCTCATCGTGCTGTCCGCAGCCGCCGCCAGGATTCCCGAACTGGTCGCCAGGGACCAGGTGGAGCTCGGGTTCCTCCTGCCTGCTGCTCTCTTGGGCTATCTGACGGCCAATCTCTTCGATGCGCGGATCGCCGTCGTCATCGCTCTTCCGATGGCCGTGTTCACTGCCTTGGCCACCGGCGATCTGGCGCTCACAACGTTCGCGGCGGCAGCGACTCTGACGCCGATTCCGTTGGTGTCGTCGGTTGCCTCTCGCTCCCAGCTCAATCTGGCCGTCGTCATTTCGGCCGTGATCCACATCCCGATCGCAGTTGGGGTCTCGTGGTTCTTTTATGGCAGCTCCACCATCGTGCTCGCCGCGGTATGGGGGTTTGTCTCCGGTATCGCGACGGGTGTGGTTGCCCTGGGTGTGCTCCCGATCCTCTCGTCGGCCTTTCGAATCACGACCACGCAGACACTGCTCGACCTCACCGACCGCAACCACCCGGCGCTGCGCCGAATCGAGGAGATGGCGCCCGGTACGTTCAACCACTCGATCATGGTCGGAAACCTTGCCGATGGTGCGGCCAGGTCCGTGGGCGCCAACCCTCTGCTCGCTCGTTCCATGGCGTACTACCACGACCTGGGCAAGACCGTCGAACCCAAGTACTTCGTCGAGAATCAGTTCGGGGTGACGAACCCGCACGACAGGCTGCCACCCCAGGAATCGGCGACCATCATCAGGAGCCATGTCGCCGAAGGACTCCGCCTGGCTCGCGAGTACCGCATCCCACCCGACGTCGCTCAAGGAATCCTCACTCATCACGGGACGAGTCTGATGCGGTTCTTCTATCACAAGGCCGAGAGTCTCAACGGAGGTGAGGTCGAGAGCTCCGAGTTCCGTCACCGGGGTCGCAAGCCCAAGTCCAAGGAAATGGTGATCGTGATGCTGGCCGACGCCACCGAGGCGGCGACCCGAGCGCTCGTTCAGCATGAGGACCCGACGAGCGAGGGAATCAGGGAACTTGTCGAGAGCGTCATCGCTGAGAAAGTCGAGGATGGCCAACTCGAGGAGTCGGAAGTGACGTTCGGCGAGTTGACCAGACTCAAAGAAGCGTTCGTCGATTCCCTCATCGGGTATTACCACACGCGAATCCCGTACCCGAACTTCCCGAGTGGTGGGGGTGATCAACCCGCGTGAACGTCTACTTCAGCGACGAGCAGACGGATCCCGTGGACTCATCTGCGATGCTGCAGTTTGCGGAGAGGGTGCTGACGGAGGAGGGCTTGCCGGAGACGACGGAGATGGCAATCCTGCTCATCGGATCCGAACAGATAGCCGACTACAACGAGCGATTCATGGATCGAGAGGGCCCGACCGACGTGCTGGCCTTCCCGATCGAGGATCTGTCGCCGGGGTACATTCCCCATCTGGCGCCGGATGAACCGCCGCTGAGCCTCGGTGACGTCTTCCTGTGTCCCTCCGAGATCCACGCTCGAGCCGAGGGGGAAGGCATCGATTCGCAGGACTTCCTGTACCTTTTGCTGGCACACGGCATTCTTCACCTGCTGGGATACGATCACGCAGACGATGCAGAAGCACTGGCCATGGAGCGCAGGGAGGACGAGTTGCTCGAGTTGATCGGCAGGATGCCGGCGTGATCGCACTCGCCCTGAGCCTTTCCGGACTGCTTGCAGTGCTGGCGTTCTTTCTCCGATTTGGGGGCGCATCCCTGGTGCGTACTCCACGAGCCGATGCCCTCCACGATGCAGCCGACGGAGTCCCGGGGGCGGCGCGGGTCGCCAGGCTCCTCGACGGCCGCGCCGCGCTTCAGCCGTCTCTGGGAGTAGTTCACGCCGCATTGCTGGTGGCGGCGGCGATCCCATCGGCGTGGGCTCTCGCGGCCGCGCTCAGCGGCCCGGGCCTTGCCGGCGCCCTGATTGTGCTGGGGGCCGCTCTCGTGTTCTTCGGCGACACGGTGCCACGATCGCTCGGGCGTAACCGTCCCCGTGGGCCCGCCTACCGCTTCTCGCGATTCCTGTCGGGTTCGGTTCGGATCGGACGTAAGGCCACGGATCTGATACCCGAGGAAGACGCAAGTCCGGTGTCGCTCGATCCCGACGACAGCGAAGAGCTCGAATTGATCTCTTCGGTGCTCGAGTTCACCGACGGGATCGTGCGAGAGGTCATGGTGCCGCGAACCGACATGGTGACTGTCGCAGCCTCCGACGACACCGATCGTGCTCTCGACGTTGTACTCGAGTGTGGGCGCTCTCGGATCCCGGCGACGGGAGATGACATAGATGACATCGTTGGCGTGCTGTACGCCCGGGATCTGCTGACCCTCTTCGATACCGGAGGCGAGGCGCGACCGGTCTCGAAGATCATGCGTGCCGCCTTCTTCGTCCCCGAGACGAAGAAGGTGTCCGAACTGTTTCGCGAGCTGCAGACGGAGAAGGTCCATATGGCGGTCGTGATCGATGAGTTCGGGGGCACTGCCGGCCTGGTGACGATGGAAGACCTGCTCGAAGAGATCGTCGGAGAGATCGTTGACGAGTACGACGAGGAAGAACCCCTGATACAACCGGTCGCCGAGGGGGAGTACATCGTCGACGGCCGCCTGCCGGTAGATGAGTTGGCGGAGCTCATAGGCACCGAATTGCCCGACGAGGATTGGGACACGGTCGGTGGTCTCCTGCTCGGTCTGGCGGGAAGGGTGCCCGAGGAGGGCGAGGTGTTCCACCTCGATGCGATCACCTTTACCGCCGAACGAGTCCAGGGACGGCGGGTGTCTCGGATTCGCGTCGGACCCGCGTGAAATCCGGCTTCGTACCCGTTGTCGGGCGCCCCAACGTCGGCAAAAGCACTCTGATCAACGCATTGGTCGGAACCAAGGTCACCATCACCTCCGAGCGTCCGCAGACGACTCGCAATGTGATCCGCGGGGTAGTGCATCGACCAGACCTACAAGTTGTGCTGGTCGACACCCCGGGAGTCCACCGACCCCGCACCGCCTTGGGGAAGCGCCTCAATGAGCGCGTCGTCGCCTCACTCGAGGACGCCGATGCGGTCGTGTTCGTGATTGATGCGACGGCACCGATCGGCCCCGGAGACCGTCTCGTTGCGGGGCGCCTGCTCGAAGCGTCAACTCCGACCGTGTGCGCCGTAAACAAGGTCGATGTCGCCTCGCCGGCCGAGGTCACGCTCCAATTGGCCGAGGCCTCAGAGTGGGACTTTGAGGCGTATGTGCCGATCAGCGCCGTCGAAGAGCAGAATCTGGGACCGGTCATCAGCGAGCTGGAACGGTTGTTGCCCGATGGACCGCAGTACTTCCCTGAGGACATGACGTCCGATCAGTCCGAGGTCTTCCTGGTTGGCGAGATCGTCCGTGAGAAGTTCCTGGCGAGGCTCAGACAGGAACTCCCGCATTCACTGGCGGTGGTGGTCGATGACCTCGAGGTGGGTGAGGACGGGATCACCCGGGTCCAAGCACGACTTCTCGTCGAGCGCGACAGCCAGAAAGGCATCGTGATCGGCAAACACGGTTCAGTGCTCAAGGCGTCGGGAACTGCGGCCCGTCTCGAACTGGAGACGCTGCTCGGCACGAAGGTCCACCT
>JAZGIX010000264.1:0-2367 GCA_036482315.1 Acidimicrobiia bacterium
GCGAACCAGAAGGTGGTTCGGCTGGAAACGGGTGCCAGTGCGACTCCTTCGAGCGGCCCCGACACCGCTACTCCACTTGCGGTCCATACAGAGCCGGTAGCGGCGTCGATGAGATCCCCGTCCCGCAACTCAAACACCGAGGTCTCGTCGTTGACGATCGCCTGGTACACCGCAGCGCCGCCTTCGGTCGGGAAGACCACAATCGGGTTCCCGGCCACGTCGTCGTTGATCGGCTCGATGAGATCATCGACCGGGTATGCCCGGACGACACCATCGAGGACGACGCCGAGCACCAGCGCGGCCGGTTGGAGCCGTCCATCTTGAGAGGCCTCGCTCACCGGGAAGGCGAACTGGCCCGAATCGAGATAGTCGGCATAGCTGCCGAAGGAGTCTCTCTCGTAGGGCCGTGAGAATCCGGTGTCACGGGTCAGGATCAGGGTGTCGGGATGCTGCGCCTTCCAGTCCGCCCAAGTGGTGACCACCGAGGGCAGCGGATCAAGAGAAGTGCCGGTCAGCGTGCCGACGATCGCCGAGCCGGCGACCTGCCACCAGTAGGAACCGGTGTTGCGATCCACCATGACGAGATCCGACTCGTACAGAGCGCTGGAATTTCCGAAACTCAACGTCTCACCATCGACCCGTCGGTCGTACACGATGGCGCTGCGACAAAGCGGGCAGTAGCTGATTAGAACCGGGATTCCGTCGAGCTCGTCATTGACGATTTCGTGGAAGTTGAGGATCTTGAACGGGTAGCCGTAGGCCTGGTCGCCGGCGAGATATCCGAGCACCAGGTCGGTCGGCTCCAGCCAATCACCTGTACCGGCGTCGCCGTAAACCGGACGATCGATCGGTGGGATTGCGTCCAGCAATTCTGCCCTCAAATCCGACGTCGAATCCGAAAGCCGCACCGAGCCACCGTCGAAGGTGTCGAAGTAGACTTCCTCGAGCGGGACGTCGTGGAGGCTCAAATCGAGGTCCGGAGGCGTCGACGGCTCACGATCGGTGGTGGAAGGCGGTGACACCGCCGGCTCCGTCACTTGGTCACCGTCCGAGCCACCGGTGCAGGCGGCGGCAACCAGGCTCATCGAAACGATGATCGCCGCGGTTCTCCGATGACTCATCTTGAACGGAACCACCACCACCACCTTCGGGATTCCCGGCGGACTCCTGAAACGGTGCTCAGACGACGGTGACCCCGCTGCGATCGACCTTCTGGCGACCAGCGACGGGATCGCCGCTCTCGACGTGATGCTTCAGCCCGGCGAGTACTCCGGTGATGGCCTTCTGGTTCTGGCCTTTGAGTGCTCGACCGAGGAGGCCGGAGAAGATGCCGCCCTTGGGCTTCCACTCGAGAGACATGGATACGAGCGACCGACCTTCACCCAACGGTTCGACGGCGAGCGTACCGAGCGCTTTGGCGAATGGATTGCGGCTGCCGTCGTATATCTCGATGGTGTACGAACTGCCCTCATTCCAGTCGACGATCCGCTCTTCGATGGTGGCTCCTCCGACGGCGAGGTCGCAGTGCCTGGCTGCACCGACCCCATTTGCCGCGTCGGTAGTCGAATAGGATTTGGTCACGCTGGGATTGAATACGGAGACATTTCCGAAGTCCGCCAGAACACCCCACACCTTTTCTGCCGGGGCTTCGATCTCCACCGTGGCTGACTGCTTCTTCACAGCTTGCTCCTTGGTAGCGTCCACCTGTTGTGGACCGGTCATTCCACAACTTCGGTGTCGCATCGATCATTCCCGCCATGTCGGAGGACAAGACAGTCGCGCTCTACTTCAGCCGCCCAGAGCTCGTTCGAGAACATGGCGTCCGTAACGCTCGGTCGGCTTGAACCCCATCCGACCCAGGTACGCGGTGTGCTCTTCACTCCACGGGTCAGACCAGGCGCATACCGGATGGCCGAAGATCTCGGAGTCGTCTGAGTAGACGAATGGCCCCAGTTTGAAGTCCCGGTATTGCGGCGTGGCATAGTCGAGTTGGATCTCGAGCGACTCATCGTCGCGGTGTACCGCGATCAGCAGGCCGGCCGGAACCATGTCACGCAGAATGAATACCGGCATCGTGCCACCGGTCGGGGTGTATTCGAACCCGGGTTGGAATCGCTGGATCTGCTCGGCGTGGAACTCGAGGAACCGCGCCAGATAGAGCGAACCCGGCTTGACCCGAAGGATCGAGAACACCTCGTTACGCCCGAGCAATTTGCGCAGGAAGTAGGCGTGGATCGAGATGATCACCACGTTGGTGATGGCGATCGGCACCGATCCGATCAGTATCCCGTACGCAAAGAACCCGATGGACCCGGCGAGTCCGATGAGGCGGAGTCGGAGTACCGACTTCATCGAGAGAGAAAGCAC
>JAZGIX010000265.1:0-11492 GCA_036482315.1 Acidimicrobiia bacterium
AGGCAGTAGATCCGTCGGAGCGGGTCGATCTGCTGGAACGCCGTGAGGAGTTACACCGTGAGGCCCGTGAGGCTGCGCCGACTTCACGAGCCGAACTGAAGGAACAACTCGACCGCCTGGTCAAGGCCTGGGATCGGCTGCAGCGACAACGGATCGATGTGGTCAAGCAGGCGGGAGATCTGGCTGCGGGCAACTTCGGGTTCACCGCCGATGCGGTAAGGCTCAATCAGCAGATCGACGTCGCGTCCGGACGGGACGAATTGGAGGGCAGGATTCGGGAGCTCAAGGCGAGATTGGCAGCGATGGGAGAGGTCGGTGGCTGATGCCGCCTCCGCAATCGCTTCGCTCCGCTTGGCGGGCAATCCACAAGTGGGGCAATCCGGTGCGGATCGCCCGCCGAGTCGGCGAGTGCCCGGGGCCGGCGGAGTCGGTCACGATTGCCGCCTAACGCCTAACGCCTAACGCCTAACGCCTAACGCCTCCAGAACCTCCTCGTGCAACAATCCATTGGTCGCGACGGCATTCCCACCTCGAATTGTGCGGGCGCCGTTGAGATCGGTGAACCTGCCTCCTGCCTCGGTCACGATGATGTCGAGCGGAGCAAGGTCCCACTCCATCGCTATCGGCTCGGTCACGATGTCGACTCCTCCGTCGGCCAAGAACATGAATGAGAGAAAGTCGCCGTACCCACGGGTTCGGAGACATCGGCGGCTCAACCTTGCGGCTTCCTCCCCGATCCCATGCTCTTCATGGTTGACGAGCGAGTTGAAGGACAGCGTGGCCTCTTCGATGCTGTCGACGTTCGATACCTGCATCGGACTGCCGTTGCGGAACGCGCCGAGACCGCGTGCCGCCCACCATCGATGGCCGACGGCTGGGGCCGAGACGACGCCGACGGTTATGTCGCCGGCGTCCTCGAGAGCAATCAGCGTCGCCCATATGGGCACTCCTCGCATGTAGTTGACGGTGACGTCGATCGGATCGATGATCCAACGTCGCTTCGAGGTCCCGGTCTCGCCGAACTCCTCGCCGGCGATTGCGTCATTTGGGTGAGCCTTTTCGAATACTTGACGGACCGCCAGTTCGGCGGCCCTGTCGGCTTCGGTGACGGGAGTCAGATCGGGCTTCGTCTCGACTCGAAGTCCGGTCGAGCGAAAGTGGGAGAGGGTGACGGCGTCGGCTGCGTCGGCGGCTTCGAGCGCCAATCTGAGGTCGGATCGGATCACGGGGCCATACAAGTAGACCGTTTGGAACGGTGCCAGCGGTAGCGTGCCCGGCATGCCTGGAGCGATTCACGACGAGCATCCCTTTGCCGATCCGCCAGATCGGCGTGATCCGGTCCGTCGCTTCCGCGGCCGGTTGTCGTCGCCGGTGACGGTCGTCACCGCCGGCAGGGACGGGGGGTGGACGGGCCTGACCGTGTCGTCACTGCTGGTCGCCGCAGAGGAAGAGGCGCGAATCGACTTCGTGCTCGGTCCGGATAGCTACCTGTGGGATGCGATCCGAGATACAGGTCGATTCGTGGTCCACATTCTGGAGACCTCGCAACGTGCTTTGTCGGACCGGTTCGCCGGGGTCGCACCCAGCCCGGGTGGACCGTTCGTGGACTTGGATGTCGAGAATTCGGCACATGGCCCGTTGTTGGGCGCCTGTCCATCGCGGGCATATTGCACTCTCGAATCTGTTCGGGAGGGTGTTGGTCACCTGCTGGTCGAAGGGGCGATCGACTCGGTTGATCTCCATGACCTGGGCGCACCGCTGCAATGGTTTCGTGGTTCCTATCGGTCGCTGGCCGACCGATGACCGATTCCTAGACTCGCCCGATGATCAGTGATGCCCCCAGTGTGTGGCTGACGACGCTCGGTTGTGCCAAGAATCAGGTCGACTCCGACAAGATCTCGGCTCAGCTTGCCGACGCCGGTTATCGGGAAGCCGGTGCGATGGATCAGGCCGACGTCGTTCTGGTCAACACCTGCGCATTCATTGAGGCTGCTCGGCAGGAATCGATCAATGCCGTGCTCGATGCCACCGTCGCCAAGCGAGACGACGCCAGGGTGGTGGTCATCGGCTGCATGGCACAACGATACGAAACCGAGCTGGCCGGCGCGCTTCCCGAGGTGGACGATGTGGTGGGACTCGACAGCTACGGCGAGTTGGTGGGGCGTCTCGATGCGGTGACCGAGTGGCAACCGATCCGTCTGGTTTCGAGCCCGATGGACATTCTTTATGAAACGCGTCGACCCGCTCCCAAGACACCCTTTGCGTACGTCAAAGTGGCCGAAGGGTGCGACAAGAAGTGCACCTTCTGTGCGATCCCGCAGTTCCGGGGGAGACAGCGATCACGACCGCCGGTGAACATCCGGTCGGAGGTCGCCGATCTGGTCGATCAGGGTGTGGGCGAGATCGTGCTGGTCGCCCAGGACCTTGCGGCCTATGGAAGGGACATCGAGGCACCGGGAGGAATCGTCGATCTACTCCGTTTCATTGGTGATGTGGACGGGTTGCGGCGGCTTCGCCTGCTGTATCTGTATCCGAGAGAGATCAGTGGGGAATTGATCAGCGAAATGGCCGAGAACCCGCTCATCGCTCCATATTTCGACCTGAGCCTGCAGCATTCATCATCTCGGCTGCTGCGCGCCATGAAGCGCCCGGGGAGTGGAGAGACGCACCTCGACCTGATCTCCAGAATCCGAGCCGCCACCGACACCGCGGCCATGAGATCCTCCTTCATTGTGGGATTCCCGGGAGAAACCGAAGCCGACGTCGACGAGTTGGCCGGATTCATCGAGGCGGCGCGTCTCGATTGGGCGGGCTTCTTCCCGTATTCGGCGGAGGAAGGAACGCCGGCTGCCGAACTCGCCGATCGCATTCCCGAGGCCGTTGCATTGGAGCGGCTTCGAAGGCTCCAGGCAATTCAGGATGAGATCACCACCGAGAGGAACGTGGAGCAGGTTGGTCGCCGGCTCGAAGTGGTGGTCGATACGGTTGAGGATGACATGGTCGTCGCCCGGTCGCATCGCGAGGCTCCAGAAATCGACGGTGTCATCCTTCTCGACGAGGGTCGCCAGGGCGATTGGCTCCATGTCGAGGTCACCGGGGCGTATGGCCAGGAGTTGATTGCAGAGGTTGTGGCGTGAGAGTCGAGATTCTGGCCGTCGGTACCGAGTTGCTGCTCGGACAGATCGTCAACTCGAACGCTGCGGACATAGGGGGGCGGCTGGCCCTCGCAGGACTCGATCACTACCACCAGTCTGTCGTGGGAGACAATCTGGAGCGAGTGGCGGCCGCGATTCGTCACGCCGTGGAGCGATCGGATGCGGTGATCATCACGGGAGGAATCGGTCCCACGCAGGATGACATCACCCGCGAAGCGATCTGCGCCGCTGCCGGCGTCGAGATGGAGTTCTCAGACGCCTACGCCGAGCGGCTCCGAGGCTGGTGGGCCCGGCGCGACCGCCCGATGCCGGAGACCAACCTTCGACAGGCGGAGTACCCGGCCGGTGCCGACCTGATCGACAACTCGAAGGGCACCGCACCCGGGCTCCGTCTTCGGATCGGCCGCGCCTGGGTATTCGCATTGCCGGGGGTGCCACAGGAGATGCTCCCCATGGTCGATGAGGCCGTGATCCCCTTCCTGCTGGAGGCGTCCGATCGAGCCGGCGCAGTCATCGAGAGCGTCGTGCTGCGTACATACGGCGAATCCGAAAGCCGGATCGCCGAAATCCTGGACGATCTCTTCGAGAGCTCGGTGAATCCAACAATGGCGTTTCTGGCGAGTGCTGCCGAGATCAAGGTGCGCCTGACCGCTCGTGCTGCCACGGCCGAGGCGGCTCGGGAACTGATCGTCCCATTCGAACAAGAAGTCAGGGAGAGGCTGGGACGACTGGTATTTGCGTCCGGAATGGAGCCGGTGGAGTCGATGGTGCTGGCTGCGGCCGCGGAACACGGCTGGACCATCGGAACCGCCGAGTCTGCGACCGGCGGCCTGGTGGCGGCCAGGCTCACCGCGATTCCGGGTGCTTCGGCGACGTACCGCGGTTCGATCGTCGCCTACTCGACCGAACTCAAACACGAGCTGCTCGGGGTGGATGGTGCGACAGTCCAGGATCAGGGCGTAGTGAGCGAGCCGACGGCAATCGCGATGGCCGAGGGGGGTGCGGCCAGACTTGGCGTAGACGTGTGCGTTGCGGTGACTGGGTCGGCCGGACCGGATCCACAGGAATTGGAGGTCGGGACGATGATCATTGCGGTCCGCACACCCGACGCCGCGATGGCCAAGACGCTGAGACTTCCGGGTGACAGAGAGCGGGTGCGGACCTACGCCACGACGGCGGCATTGCACATGCTGCGGCTCGCCCTCGCCGGGGAGTGGTGGCACTGAGGCGGTTGTTCGTCTCCGCTGCTCTGACGACCGAAGTACGCCATGCGTTGGCCGCGACACTCGACGGTGTCGCCATGCCGGGCCGCCGGGTCGATCCGGCGAATTGGCATCTGACACTGCGATTCATCGGGGAGGTCGGGTCGGTCGAAACGGATCGGCTGGCCGGTGCTCTCGACCAGGCCGACTTGGGCGATCGCTTCGGCGTTCGATGGGGCGGTCTGGGAGCGTTTCCGCGTGCAACCAAGGCGACGGTGTTGTGGATTGGTCTCCAGGAAGGGTCTACGGAGCTGACTTCGCTGGCATCACAGGTCGAGGAGGCAGCGCTGGCAGCGGGAGTAGCGGCGGAAGATCGGCCCTTCCGACCCCACCTCACATTGAGTCGAATCCGGCCGCCACAGGATGTATCCGCGCTCATCGAGGCCGCCGCACCGACCGGCGTTAGAATGTCGGTGGAGCAGGTCCTGTTGATGGAGAGCCATCTTGGGCGTGGGGGAGCCAGGTACTCGCTGGTCGAATCCTTCGAACTCGATTAGCGCTCCGGCGCAGTTCGGGGTCCTCGTTTGAGGTCGTTGGCAGCGGATAGGTCGCTTGCTTGGCATCGAACAGATGTTCGACTAACGTTCCGTTGTCCGGAGAGATAACATCCGTGTAATTAGGGTCACAGCATGACCGGCGGAATGTGTCACTGCCGGCCCGTACGTTTGGGGCAGAACGAACATCAGTCATCGAAAAGGAGCACCCGTGGAGCGCGACAAGTCACTCGATATGGCCTTGACGCAGATCGAGCGCCAGTTCGGCAAGGGCGCAATCATGAGGCTCGGGGCCGACAACGTGGTGAAGATTGGGGCGATCCCAACCGGCGCATTGTCATTGGACCTGGCACTCGGCATTGGTGGAGTGCCGCGGGGGCGGATCGTTGAGATCTTTGGTCCCGAGAGCAGCGGTAAGACCACGCTCGGCCTTCACATCATTGCCGAAGCGCAGCGAAATGGAGGGTTGGCGGCGTTCATCGATGCCGAGCATGCGCTGGATCCCATCTACGCAAAGGCGCTGGGTGTGGACATCGACGAACTGCTCATTTCACAGCCCGACACCGGTGAGCAGGCTCTCGAGATCACCGACATGCTGATCCGATCCGGGGCACTCGATGTGGTGGTGATCGATTCGGTCGCCGCACTGGTGCCCCGCGTCGAGATCGAGGGAGAGATGGGAGACACACATATGGGTCTTCAGGCACGTCTCATGTCGCAGGCTCTTCGCAAACTCGCCGGATCGATCAATCGATCCCAGACGACGGCGATCTTCATCAATCAGCTCAGGGAGAAGATCGGGGTGATGTTCGGGAGTCCGGAGGTGACTCCCGGCGGCCGTGCTCTCAAGTTCTATTCGAGCACTCGCATCGATATCCGGCGGATCGAGACCATCAAGGACGGCCAAGAAGCAACCGGGAATCGGGTCCGGGCCAAGATTGTCAAGAACAAGGTGGCACCGCCATTTCGTCTCGCAGAATTTGACATCATGTTCGGCGAGGGCATCTCTCGCGAGGGAAGTTTGCTGGACGTTGCAGTCGAATACGACGTCGTACGTAAGAGTGGGGCCTGGTACACCTATGAGGACGACCAACTCGGCCAGGGGCGTGAGAACTCCAAGCGGTTCCTCCGGGAGAACCCTGAAATCGCGATGCAGCTACAGGCGCAGGTCCTCGACATCGTCGGCCTGACGGGTGACGACGCCGACGACGAGGCGGAGGGACCACCGGCTGAGGAGGAGAGCGCCGCGGCCGCTCCCGAGAAGCCGGAGCCGGTCAAGACGACCAAGGCGAAGAAGGCCGAGCAGTCGGAAGGCCCGCCCGAGGCGGCCAAGGGTGGGTCGAAGGACAGCGGCACGATCGAAAAGGTGGAGGCGCTCGAAAAAGTTGAGTGAGCCCTTCGGGCACGATTACCCAGTCCGCGTTACGATGTTGGTCTACGCGCACGAACAACGCTGAACTAGACACGTACTGATCTG
Source organism: Acidimicrobiia bacterium (assembly GCA_036482315.1). Lineage (GTDB taxonomy): Bacteria > Actinomycetota > Acidimicrobiia > Spongiisociales > UBA11373 > JACZWZ01. Next base: position 6,389 of record JAZGIX010000265.1, read on the forward strand.
AGTCTGAAAAACTGAGCGACCTCATCGAGAGATGTAATCGACCGGATGCGAGCAAGTCGCGGCGGCCGGTGTGTGCGTCGAGCCAATGGCTCGACGCGTTCATGTTTGAGGGGCTCGGAGAGAGGAGCAATGCCGATGATCACCGCTCTCGTTGCCACAGGTGCCGGGATCGCAGCGCTCCTCGCCGGGTTGTATTTCGGTGCACGCCGTCAGCGGAGTCTTCTGGGGCGTGCCGGCGATACGGCCGACCAGTTGGTGCGGGAGGCGCGGTCTGAGGCACAGAACCTGCTTGATCGATCTGTGGGCGAGGCTCGGGCGCTGGCCGATACCTATCGCGAACGTGAAGAGGACACCCTGCAGCACGCCCGGGTCGAACTCGGTGCTACCCATGAGCGTCTTGATCAGCGGGAGGGAACTCTCGAGCAGCGCGCGGCCAACCTCGCTCAGCGTGAGTCCCATCTGATCGATCGTGAGCGCGAGGTGACGGAAAGGCGCCGCGAGGCGGACGAGCTGAGGGAGCAGGGAGAGGATGAGCTCGCTGCCTTGGCAGGCGTCGACGCCCGTGCCGCCAAGGAAGAACTGATGCAGCGAGTCGAAGACGAAGCGCGACGCGACGCGATGGTCCTGCTGCGGGACATGGAACTCAAAGCAAGGGAAGAAGCCGAGAGGCGTGCCCGCAGGATCTTGGCGACGACCGTGCAGCGTCTGGCTTCGAAGGTCGTCGCCGAGACCACCGTTTCTGTTGTGGAGCTGCCCAGCGACGATATGAAGGGCCGGATCATCGGACGGGATGGGCGCAACATTCGCGCCTTCGAGGCCACGACCGGGGTCAACATCATTGTCGACGACACCCCCGAGGCTGTCGCTCTCTCCACGTTCGACCCGGTGAGGCGGGAGGTGGCTCGCCGCGCCCTCGAACGGTTGGTCGAGGATGGCCGCATCCATCCGGCAAGCATCGAGGATGCATATGAGAAGGCCTTTGCCGAAGTGGAGCAAAGCGTCCGCGACGCCGGGGAGTGGGCGACGCTCGAGGTGGGGCTGAGTCGGGTCCACCCGGAGCTGGTCAATCTGCTGGGGCGATTGAAGTATCGGATGTCATATGGCCAAAACGTGCTGCATCACCTGATCGAGTCGGCGAAGGTGGCCAGCATGCTCGCCGCAGAGTTGGGCGCCGATGCAGAGGAGGCCCGCCGAGCGGCGTTTCTGCACGACATCGGCAAGGCGGTGAGCCACGAACTCGGCGGCTCCCACGCTCTGGTCGGCGCCGAGATAGCCCGGCGGTTCGGTGAGGATCCGGCGGTCGTGCACGGCATCGAGGCGCATCACAACGAAGTAGAACCGCGCACCCTGACCGCGGTGATAGTTCAGGCGGCGGACGCAGTGTCGGCAGCTCGACCGGGGGCACGGCGTGAGGCGGTTGAATCCTATGTGCGCCGCTTGGAGTCACTCGAGGAGATAGCGATGTCGTTCGCGGGGGTGAAGCAGGTCTACGCCATGCAGGCTGGTCGAGAGGTGCGAGTAGTCGTCGACCCGGGCGAAGTCGATGACCTGGGAGCTCACGACCTGGCTCGCCGGATCTCAAAGCGCTTCGAGGACGATCTCCAATACCCCGGCCAGATCCAAGTGACGGTCATTCGCGAGCTGCGGGCGACCGACTACGCCCGATGACCGACCTCGGTCTGCCGACGGTCCGGGAGCGCCGAATCCCGACTCGGACCGGCCGGCGTTACATGGTTCGGACGTTCGGGTGCCAGATGAACGAGCACGACTCAGAGCGGATCGCGGGGCTTTTCGAGGAAGACGGGATGGTTCCTGCCGACGACCTGGCAGGAGCCGACGTGGTGCTGCTGAACACGTGCTGCATTCGTGAGAATGCCGACAATCGTTTGTACGGGAACCTGGGTCAGTTGAAGGCTCTCAAACAGGACAATCCGGGGATGCGGATCATGGTTGCGGGCTGTCTCGCCCAAAAGGACCGCGAGACGGTCCGATCGAAGGCTCCCTGGGTCGACGTGGTGTTCGGCACTCACAACCTGCATCGGGCGATCACGCTGCTGGATCATGCCGAGGAGTGGGGCCCGGTGACGGAGGTGTGGGACGAGACGGTTTCGGTCGACGAGATGCCGTCGATGCTTCCGACCCGTCGGGAGACAGCGCACAGCGCCTGGGTCACGATCACCGTCGGGTGTAACAACGGGTGCACGTTCTGCATCGTGCCGATGGTGCGCGGACGGGAGATCTCCCGTCCGCCTGGTGACATCGCGAGAGAGGTTGGCGAGCTTGTCGCTGAAGGCGTCGTCGAGGTGACATTGCTCGGCCAGAACGTGGACTCATACGGTCGAGATCTCGCCATCAACGGGCGACGGCGTCCAATCTTCGCCGACCTTCTTCGAACTGTCGGCGACATCGACGGGATCGAACGAATCAGGTTCACCAGCCCCCACCCCAAGGACATCAAGGAAGACGTTGTGGTGGCGATGGCGGAGACGCCCGCAGTGTGCGAGCAACTCCACCTACCGCTGCAGAGTGGCAGTGCGTCGGTGCTGCGAGCGATGCACCGCGGCTATACACCGGAGCGGTTCTTGGAGAAGCTTCGAATGGCGGAGTCGATCATTCCCGACCTGGCGACGTCGACCGATGTGATCGTCGGCTTCCCGGGTGAGTCGGAGGCCGACTTCCAGGGAACGCTGGACACTCTGGCCGAGGCCCGCTTCGACACCGCATTCATGTTCATCTACTCGCCTCGTGCAGGAACACCCGCGGCCACGATGGACGATCAGGTAGATCCGTCGATCGCGTCCGAACGGTTCGATCGGTTGGTGGTGCTACAGCGCGAGATCACTCTCGAGAAGAACACCGCCTTGATTGGCACCAAGGTGTCGCTCCTTGCGGAGGGACCGTCTCGGAAGGATCCCAAGATGGCGACTGGCCGGACGCGAGGCAACAAGATCGTTCATGTTCCGGGCGAGTACGAGCCGGGAACCTTCTTCGGCGCCGTGATCGAGTCGGCGGCACCGAGCCACCTGATGGGAAGGGCCGCTTCCTGAGAGTCGTCGCGGCTCTTCTCGGTCCGACTGCTTCCGGCAAGAGCGCGGTGTCGATGATCGTGGCGGAAGCAGCGGGTGCCGAGATCGTGTCCGTGGATTCAATGCAGGTGTATCGACGCATGGACTTGGGTACCGCCAAGCCGACGACGGTGGATCGGTCTCGCGTTACTCACCACATGATCGACGTCGTGGATCCGGCAGATGCGTACTCGGTGGCCGAGTTCCGGGCTGAGGGAAGGTTGTCCATGTCGTCCGTGGACGGACCGCTGCTCGTCATGGGCGGGAGCGGTCTCCACTTCAGGTCACTGGTAGACCCCATGGATTTTGCACCCACCGATCCGGTGGTGAGGGCCAGTGTCGAATCACAGGCGGTGGAAGAAGTGCGTGAGAGCCTTCTGCAGGCCGACCCCGACGCCGGTCTGCACGTCGATTTGGCAAATCCTCGGCGGGTGGTGAGGGCTGCCGAGATCCTTCGTCTGACCGGTGCCACACCCAGTCAGCGTGCCGCGACCTCGCGGGCCCGAGCCGTGCGCGAGTACGAAGCTGAGGTGCCGCTGGTGGCAGTCGGGCTGGATCCGGGCGGCGACCTGCCCGGTCGGATCGAGGCTCGATTCGATGGGATGCTCTCTGCGGGCCTGATCGAGGAGGTGGAGGGCCTCGTAGGGGTGTGGGGTGTGACGGCGTCACAGGCCGTCGGCTACCGGGAGATGAGCAGGGTGGTGGCGGGCGAGTGGTCGCTGGAGGAAGGTCGAAGGAGAGCGATCGAGGCCACGACGGCGCTGGCTCGGCGGCAGCGAACCTATTTTCGCCGTGATCCCCGAATCCGATGGATGGATTGGCATGATGACCCGCAAGCGGTCGCGGCAAGGGTCATTGAAGTGTTCGAGGAGGTCGGATGGACTTCGTAAAGATGGAAGGGCTCGGCAACGACTTTGTGGTTGTGGAGGGTCCGTTGGCGCCGACCGAAGTCGAGGTGGGTCTCTGGTGTGATCGGCGGCGCGGAATCGGTGCGGACGGAGTTCTGGTGGTGACGCCTTCAGGTGACGGCCGCGTCATCATGGATTACTGGAATGCGGATGGGACGCCTGCGGAGATGTGCGGCAACGGTCTCAGGTGTGTGGCGCGGTACTCGGTGGACCGCGGGTTCACGGCGGCCGACGAGTTCACGGTGGCGACATCGGCGGGACCGCGGCGTGTCGAGGTCGGTCCGAGCACCGTGAGGGCTGAGCTCGGACCGGTGCAGGCGCTCGGAGACACCGTCGATCTGGCCGGGTATGAGCTGACGCCGATTTCGGTCGGTAACCCCCATGCGGTCGCCTTCGTCGATGATTGCTACGAAGTGCCGGTGGAAGCGGTTGGTCCCGTGATCGAAGGGGATCCGCATTATCCGGAGCGAACCAACGTCGAGTTTGCCACCGTCATCGGACGCGACCGCATCGCGCTGCGAGTGTGGGAACGGGGCGTTGGCGAGACACTGGCCTGCGGGACCGGGGCGGCGGCGGCGGTCGCAGAGGCCTATCGGAGTGGTCGCACCGGGCCATCGGTAACGGTGCTGTTGCCGGGCGGCGAGATGGCGGTAGAGATTGTCGACGGGATCGCATGGATCGAGGGTCCGGCGACGACCGTATTCAGAGGAACACTCTGACTCACCGCGGTACCGGCCGTCCACATGCCGTGGGAGATGAGCTAGCCGACGGCGGGGGATCAACGCACCGAGCGAAGGACGGCTACTACCCGCCCGAGGATCTCGACGCCGTCCTCGAACACCATCGGTTCGTACGATCGATTCTCGGGGATGAGGACCACCTTTCCGGCCTCACGCCGGAATCGTTTGACGGTGGCTTCCTCGCCGTCGATCAACGCCGCCACGAGATCGCCCTCGTTGGCGTCGGCTTGACGCTTGATGACCACGAGATCGCCGTCAAATATTCCGGCTTCGATCATCGAGTCTCCGCTCACTCTGAGCATGAACACGGGATCGTTCCCGACGAGCTCGGTCGGGAGGGGGAAGATCTCCTCTATGTCTTCTTCGGCCAGGATCGGGGTGCCGGCCGCGA
>JAZGIX010000266.1:0-3028 GCA_036482315.1 Acidimicrobiia bacterium
GAGTCCCTGATCGCCGAGTTCGAATCCGAGACTCCGGCGGAGTATCGCCAGGACCTGGACGACCGGTACCTGGCTTGGGAGGGGGTTCTGCTCGCCCGCGAAGGACGATACGACGAGGCGATAGCGACCCTTCGCCGCCGCGAGAACCGCGGCTGCACGCTTTGCCGGTACAGTCCGCTGGCACAGGTCTATGATCAGGCGGGCGCACGGGACTCCGCGATCGCCCATTACGAACGATACGTGAACGCGTTTGAGAGCCACAGGGCGTGCTGGGATGCGAGCCGGCTCGGCCCTGCGCTCGAGCGGCTCGCGGTTCTGTACGACGAAGCCGGCGACCTCGAGAACGCGGCCCTCTACTACGCCCGCTTCGTCGAGCTCTGGAACGAGGCCGACCCCGAGCTTCAGCCTCGCGTAGAGGCTGCCCAACAGCGCTTGAACGAAATCTTCGCGGAACGGGGCTAGGCCGGCCACCTGCCTGTGACGCAGGGGCCTCTTGGGCCCTCCAGTCCGAAGATCCGCACTGACACTATCCTTGTCACTGGCTGAGCACGCGAACGAGCATGGTTCGAAGTCCACTACATCAACAACCGAGGGAGCAATGAGTACGGAAAACCACGGTACGACTGTGACCAGCGACGACCCGTCGGCAGCGAAGTGCCCGGTGATGAGCGTGGCGCACCAGGCTGTTGGGATGACGGCGAACCAGCACTGGTGGCCGAATCAGTTGAACCTGAGGATCCTCCGTCAGAACCACCCCGAGGCCGATCCCATGGGCGAAGACTTCGACTACGCCGAGGAGTTCAAAAGCCTCGACTTCGAGGCCCTGGCCAGGGACGTCGATGCGCTGATGACCCAGTCGCAGGACTGGTGGCCGGCCGACTACGGCCACTACGGACCCTTGTTCATCCGGATGACGTGGCACGCCGCGGGCACGTACCGCATCGCGGATGGCCGTGGCGGCGGTGGCACCGGCGCACAGCGCTTCGCCCCGCTCAACAGCTGGCCCGACAACGCCAATCTCGACAAGGCGCGCCGACTCCTGTGGCCGATCAAGCATAAGTACGGCCGGAAGATCTCTTGGGCCGATCTGCTGATCTTCGCCGGGAACCGCGCCCTGGAGACGATGGGCTTCAAGACCTTCGGCTTCGGTGGCGGCCGCGAGGACATCTGGGCGCCGGAAGAAGACGTCTACTGGGGCCCGGAGCGGGAGTGGCTCGGCGACGAGCGCTACAGCGGCGACAGGGAGCTGGCCAATCCGCTCGGCGCGGTCCAGATGGGATTGATCTACGTCAACCCGGAGGGCCCGAACGGCAACCCGGATCCGGTGGCCGCGGCGCGGGACATCCGTGAGACGTTCGGCCGGATGGCGATGAACGACGAGGAGACTGTGGCACTCATCGCTGGCGGCCACACCTTCGGCAAGATGCATGGCGCCGCCGACGTCGACGAATACGTCGGTCCCGAACCGGAGGGTGCCCCGATCGAGGAACAGGGCCTCGGCTGGAAGAACAGCTTCGGCACCGGCATGGGCGACGACACGATCACCGCCGGGTTGGAGGGTGCCTGGACGAACGATCCGATCCGGTGGGATAACGGATACTTCGAGAACCTGTTCACGTACGAGTGGGAGCTGACGAAGAGCCCGGCGGGTGCCTTCCAGTGGAAACCCAAGAACCCCGAGGCACAGGACACCGTGCCGAGCGCTCACGAGCCGTCCAGGCGCGAGGCTCCGGTCATGGCGACGACGGACATCTCGATGATCGCCGACCCGGTCTACAAGGAGATCTCGCAGCGGTTCTACGACAACCCGGACGAGCTCGCCAACGCGTTCGCCCGGGCGTGGTACAAGCTGCTGCACCGCGACATGGGACCCGTCGCCCGCTATCTCGGCCCGTGGGTACCCGACGAGGAGCTGTTGTGGCAAGACCCTGTTCCGGCGGTCGACCACGAGCTGATTGACGATGCGGACATCGCCGCCCTCAAGGCCCGGATCCTCGATTCCGGCCTGTCCATCTCCGAGCTGGTCTCGACCGCCTGGGCGTCGGCCTCGACCTTCCGCGACACCGACAAGCGCGGTGGCGCCAACGGGGCACGGATTCGCCTGTCGCCGCAGGCCGGGTGGGACGTCAACGTGACCGCCGGCGTATCGCGGGTGCTGGAGATCCTCGAGGGGATCCAACAGGAGTTCAACGATTCGCAGACGGGCGGCAAGAGAGTCTCGCTGGCCGACCTGATCGTGTTGGGCGGCTGCGCAGCGGTCGAGCACGCGGCGAAGCAGGCCGGCCACAACGTGCAGGTCCCGTTCACGCCGGGGCGCACCGACGCCACGCAGGAGCAGACCGACGTCCAGTCGTTCGCCGTGCTCGAGCCGACCGCTGACGGGTTCCGCAACTACTTCCAGAAGGGCCACGAGCTCCCGGCGGAGCACCTGCTTGTGGACAAGGCGTTCATGCTGACGCTATCCGTTCCCGAGATGACGGCTCTCCTCGGCGGGATGCGCGTCCTGAACGCCAACGTCGGGCAGTCTGAGCACGCGGTCTTCACCGACCGACCCGAGACGCTGACCAACGACTTCTTCGTGAACCTGCTCGACATCTCGACGGAGTGGGAGGCGACCTCGGAGTTCGAGGACGTGTTCGAGGGTCGCGATCGCAAGACCGGAGAGCTCCGGTGGACCGGCAGTCGAGTCGACCTCGTCTTCGGCTCGAACTCTGAGCTCCGAGCCATCGCCGAGGTCTACGCCAGTGACGACGCGGAGCAGCAGTTCGTGCACGACTTCGTCACCGCGTGGGACAAGGTGATGAACCTTGATCGCTTCAACGTGCCGGGGCTTCGAATCTGAGTGGAGTGTGGGGCGGTAGTTGGGTCCACCCAGTGGGCCGCCAGCAGCGTCCGAGAGAGGTGCGACGAGAGGTCCTCGGAACCCGCATCGAGCAATGAGGTGGCCAATGGAGACCGCAACCCTGCAGACTCGACCGCTCGGCACCACCGATCTGGCGATCACGCCGGTGGGCTTCGGCGCCTGGGC
>JAZGIX010000267.1:0-2500 GCA_036482315.1 Acidimicrobiia bacterium
GCGCCCTGATCCCGTGCCTGGAGCAGCGCAGCCCGCGCGGCATGGACACTCTGCACATCCAGCCCGTGCGTCAGGTAGGAGGCGATGATCAGCCGTGGGTCGTGGGACAACTCACGGGCGATCACCATGCGCTGCAGGTTGCCGCCCGAGAGCGATCGTGCCAGCAGGTATGACGGTACCCGGAAGCCCAGGCGCTGCAAGGCCAGTTCGGTATCCGATTCCACCGCCTGCCAGTCGATGCTCAGGCCACCGCGCCGGGCATAACGCCGGGTCTGCGTGATCGCCATGTTCTGCAGGACCGTCATATAGGGGTTCACGGCCATCGCCAGCGGGTTCTCGGGGATGTAGCTGACGCCGGCACGGCGGACATCACCGATCGGATGACGTGTGAAGTCCTGGCCGAACAGCCGTTTCGTGCCCTGGATGCAAGCGATGCTGCCCAGAATCAGCTCACCAAGTTCCTTCTGCCCATTCCCCGAAACGCCGGCTACTCCGACGATCTCCCCTGGATGGACGACCAAGTCGATCTGCTCGAGGCTGGTCTCCGCCCCTTCACCTCGGGAACATGCCTGCTGCAGCTCGAGCACCGGCGGTCCGTCGGCCGCCTCGGTCGCGCCGCGGGAAACCGGGGAGGCAGTCAGGTCACGATCGAACATGAGCCGGACCAGCCCGGCCTCCGTTGCGTCGGCGCCCGCCACCTGGCCGGCGACGCGGCCCTGCCGCAGGACCGTGATCCGGTCGGCACACTCCAGGACCTCGTTGAGCTTGTGGGTGATCAGGATGACGGCCAACCCGTCGTCGACCAGGCGCTCGAGGACTTGGAAGAAGCCCCGGATCTCCTGCGGGGCCAGAACACGCGTGGGTTCGTCCAAAATCAACAGACGGGGCCGCGACAGAAGTAGCTTGAGCAGCTCCGCCTTCTGCTGCTGCCCGATCGATAGATCACGGACCTGAGCCCAGGGATCGACCTTCAGGTTGTAGCGTTCGCCAAGTGACTCGAGTTCCGCCGCGATCTCCTTCAGCTTGGGGATGGCAGGCAGGTCCGCCAGAAAGAGGGCGACATTCTCGACCACACTCAGCGCCGGGATGAGAGTCAGCGTTTGGAAGACCATCCCGATGCCCCGGGACCGTGCCTCATGGGGCGATCGGATCTCGGCCGGCGCACCGTCGATCAGGATCTCTCCGGCGTCGCGACGGTAGAAGCCATAGATGCACTTGACCAGCGTGCTCTTCCCGGCGCCGTTTTCTCCCAGCAGCCCGTGGACCTCCCCGGCGTAGACGTCCAGATCAACCTGATCGTTAGCCAGAACGCCGGAGAAGGCCTTGGTGATACCGCGCAGTGAGAGCAAGGGGTCCGAGGACGGGTCCACCTCCGGTGGCGCCTGCTGAGATGCGGTGACGTCCGAGGCACTCGGGTCAGTCTCAGCCGGTCTACGAGCAGATCGCCGAGTACGCCAGGACACGTTCTTCAGCCACCCCACACCCCTCGCGCGGTTCCTGCGACCTTGAGTCACAATTGTATTATCTCGGACAAAACTGTAGCATCTAGAAAACTGGAGTTCAAATGCGACAGTTCTGTCCGATTATATTCAAACCATGACCGCAGCCAAAAACAGGAATGACGGCCCCCAGACTTCACGTACGCGGGCGCGGGCAATGGAGGCGACGCTCGAGCTCGCCGCCGAACTCGGACTGCACGCGTGCACCTTCGACGCCGTCTCTGAACGTTCCGGCATCGCTCGCAGCACTCTCTACCGGCACTGGGGAAACTCGTCCGAGCTCGTCGTCGACGCGATCAAGAGCCATTCGATTGAGAGAGTCGCCGCCGACACCGGGACCCTGCGCGACGACATGCTCAGCTGGATGCTCGAGTTGGGCCGGGCGCTCGAAGGCTCCACTTGGGGGGCGATGGTCCCTCAGCTGGTGGCGGCCGCCTCGACCGATCCCGACATGGAAGTGATTCAGCGCCGCAAATCCGAGTACCACAGGAACATCGACATCGAGATCGTCGAACGCGCCAAAGAGCGGGGGGAAATCGACGAGGAAATCGACTCGTACCAAGCCGCGGTCATGTTTACGGCTCCAATCTTCTACCGGTACCTTCTGGCTCGGCAACCGATCGATGCGCGATGGATCACATCGCATGTTGACCAGACCGTTGCCCTCCTCTGCCCCACCCGAGACTCATTGGGTGACAGGTGACGGCCTGTGCCGTCCAGTTCTGGGCCGAGTTGTCCCGTGAGGGTTCCGCGTCATCGTCGTGTCGTCAGGTGGCGCCTGATAGCGCCTGATTCACTGTGCGGCGCGGCTCAGTAAGCGATCCCGACCGCCTCCGACAGGAACTTCAGGAAAGGACTCGCCGTCTTGCACATTGCGGTGTAGTCGGCGAGAAAACTGTCGGACGTCACCTGCTTCTGGCTCAGCCGGGACCCGGCTGTGAAGTCACGTCGTTTGAGGTCTTCGACATAAGGGTGCTCCGGGTCGAACCCCTTGGGCGGCC
>JAZGIX010000268.1:0-4042 GCA_036482315.1 Acidimicrobiia bacterium
ATCTTCATTGAGGAGGGAGCTAGATGCGGTGGGGTGATGTCCGGCAGGCGATTCCCATCGTCTATTGGGTATTCGCCTGGTGGGTCCTCGCCACGGTTCCGCTGGGTGCCGTGGAGACCCCGTCCGCGCCGCGTTACGAGCTTTCGATGGAGGAGGCCTGGATCCCGATGCCTGATGGGGTGCGGCTCGCAGCGGATCTCTACATCCCTGCCGGGGGCACTCCGAAAGAGCGCTTTCCAGTGCTGCTCGAGTATCTGCCCTACCGCAAGACCGAATCCCGCAGCAGGAACTATTCGCTCTACTCCTACTTCGTTCGGCGTGGCTACGTCGTAGCGCGGGTCGACATCCGGGGGACGGGGAACAGCGAGGGACTGCTGATTCCCTACGAGTACAGCGACCAGGAGAACGACGATGGCGAGGTGGTGATCGACTGGTTGTCGACACAGCCCTGGTCGAACGGCAACATAGGGATGTTTGGTATCTCCTGGGGAGGCTTTAATTCGATGGTGGTGGCGATGCGCAATCCGCCGGCGCTAAAGGCCATCCTCGCCGTCGACGCCACGGACGACCTCTACCAGGACGACGTGCACTTCATGGATGGCGTGCTCCACCTCGACTCCTGGGAGATGAGCCAGGACCTCGAGAACGCCCGCCCGGGTGCCCCGGATTACCGCATCGACGAGGCCTTCTTTCGCGACCGCTTCGACACCCGGCCGTGGATGATGACCTACAAACGCCAGCAGCGTGACGGCCCGTTCTGGGATCGCACTTCCCTCGAGGTCCGTTACGACTCGATTCGTGTTCCGACTTTCGTTATCGGCGGCTGGTACGACGGATATCGCGACAGCGTGCCGCGGATGCTCGAACACCTCCAGGCGCCCATCAAGGCGATCGTCGGTGCCTGGCACCATGCATATCCGCACAATGCCTACCCCAAACCGCAGATCGAGTGGCGGCACGAAGCCGTGAGATGGTTCGACCACTGGCTGAAGGGGCGCGACACCGGCATCCTGGAAGAGCCCCGGTTCGCGGTCTTTGTCAGAAAGTGGCACCCGCCCGGCCCCTACCTGGAAGAAGCTCCCGGAGAATGGCGCTGGGAGGAAGGGTGGCCGATCGAGCGCATCGAAGAGCGGGTGCTTTATCCACAGCCCAACCACACCCTCGCGCCCGTATCCTCGCCTGAGACCATCCATAAACTGCGATACATGCCGTCGATAGGCATCGAAGCCGGTGGGCCGGTGATGTGGTGGGGCGACGTCGCTCATGACCAGAGACCCACCGATGCCTTCAGCCTGGTCTACGACAGCGATCCTCTGGAGAGCGAGGTGGAGATCCTGGGCCTGCCGAGGGCGCTGTTGAGGGTGTCGGCCGACGCACCGCGGGCGAACTGGTTCGTACGCCTCTCCGACGTGGCCCCGGACGGCACCGTCACTCAGATCACCGGCGCCGGGTTCAATGGCACGCATCGGGAATCGGCCCGCGAGCCGAAGCCCATCGAGCCGGGGGAAGTATTTCCCCTCGAGATCGAGATGCACTTCACATCGTGGATCTTCCCTCAAGGCCACCGAATCCGTCTGGCAGTGGCGAACGCCCAGTGGCCGATGCTCTGGCCCACCCCCTACCCGATGACGACGAGCCTCCATCTGGGAGGCAGCCACGGATCGCAGTTGCTCCTGCCCATGGTCCCCCACGAGGAGCGTCCCACGCCCTCCTTCCTGTCTCCCGAGAAGGATCCTGAGCTATCGGGTTACGAGCGCCTGGATAAGGGGACGACTTCAGGTTATGGCGAGATCTCCTCGGTCGACCGTAACCCGCAGACCGGTGAAGTCAGGGTGACAGCGACGAATGGTGGGGGAGTGCGGTATCCCTGGGGCACCGAGCGGTACCGGGAGACAATCGTCCACCTGACCTCCGATGACCACCCCGAGAAGACCTCGGTGAGTGGCGAGCACTGGATGGAAGTCGAGCTCGAAAACCGCACCCTAACGTGGGAGGCGGAGCTACTGTTTCGCAGTGACTTCTTGAACTTCTATTACACCTACACCAGGCGGCTTCTCGAGAACGGCGAGCTCCTCCGAGAAAAGACCTGGCAAGACACCATCCCACGCGATCACCAATAGCGTCAACGGTCGGACCTGGTCGGTCCGGCAGCGTTTCAGGTCTCCGGCGGCTCGGGCAAGCCCTACCCGAGCCGTAGCTTTCTGCAGGGTGTGAAAAACCTCCTGGCGTCGGGACACCAGCGCCTGTACCATTGAACGTCATGGACCAGAAGCGCGTCGCAGATTCTGAGCTGGCCAACGCTGTCGTCGATCTGTTCGAGGGAGATCTGCTCGAGAAGACGGAGTGGGAGCGAAGCCTTCAAAAGCTCGAGAACCGGCATGGGGAAGAGGTCTACCGCAGCTTTTTCTTCATTCTCACCAACCTCGACTTCTCGCCCGGTGAAGCCGAATCCCACTGGCAGGGGCTGCTCGAGACGTGGGACGAGGTCAACCAAATTCTAGGCCAGCCCATCGACATACGCGTAGCGGTCCTGCACTACTTCCTCGAGATCGACAGAAAGCTCAAGAACCCCACGATCGTCGAGATGAGAATCCTGCGCGAGGTGCGGCAATCAGCGATCCTCGATGGCCTGACCCACGTCTACAACTACCGCTACTTTCGCGACCGCATCGACCACGAGGTCAAGCGCGAGGAGCGGTCGGCCCTCAGCGTCTCGCTGCTGATGATCGACGTCGACCACTTCAAGGCCTTTAACGACTGCAATGGTCACCTGCACGGCAACGTGGCCCTACAGGAGCTGGCGGCGCTGATGTCGAGCGTGGTGCGAGATACCGATGTCGTGACCCGTTACGGTGGGGAAGAGTTCGCCGTCATCCTGTGTGGAACCAGGAAGGGTGGCGCCCTCCTCGTTGCCGAGAAGATTCGCAAGCTCGTGGAAGAGACCTCTTTCGCGGGTGAAAAGACCCAGCCAGGTGGAACTCTCACTGTCAGTATCGGCGTGGCGACGTCGCCCATCGATGCGATCGACAGCCAGAACCTGATCGCCAAGGCGGATGCGGCGCTCTTCATATCCAAGAATGAGGGCAAGAACAAGGTCACGCCTTACTCGGATGATCGGCGCGAGTTCGTGCGCTTCGACAGCCGGCTGATCGGTGAAGTGCGCGTCATGGAGCCGGAGGGACACCCCATCACGACGGGCAACATCAGCCAGCGTGGGCTGCTCTTCTCGAGCGAGACGCCCTGTCAGGTAGGCGGAGTCGTCGAGATCCTGCTGAACCTTCCTGAGGAGGACGAGGAAGTCGTCTGTACCGCCAGGGTCGTGCGGGTCATCGAGAAAGAGCAGGACTACGAGGTGGGGGTCAGGATCATCAATATCGAGGGCATCGACCACCATCGATTCCAGCAACACCTCGCCGGTCTGACAGCAGGTTAAGGGCGACTGGAGCTCATGGACCAGAAGCGGGTCGCGGACTCCGGCCTGACCAAAGCCGTCATCGAGCTGCTCGAAGCAGGCGCGCTCGAAAAGGCGAAGTGGGAGCGAAGCCTCCACCAGCTGGAGGGCGAGCATGGGGAGGAGACCTATCGCAACCTGTTCTTCGTTCTCGCCAACCTCGACTTCTCGCCCGGTGAAGCCGCATCCCACTGGCAAGGGCTTCTCGAGACCTGGGACGAGGTCAACCAAGCCGTCGGCCAGCCCATCGACATACGCGTAGCGGTTCTGCACTACTTTCTGGAGATCGACAAGAAACTCAAGAACCCGACGATTGTCGAGATGAGAATCCTGCGCGAGGCGCAGGAGCCGCGATCCTCGACGGTCTGACCCACGTCTACAACTACCGTTACTTCCGCGACCGCATCGACCACGAGGTCAAGCGCGAGGAACGCTCGGCGCTCAGCGTCTCACTGCTGATGATCGACGTCGATCACTTCAAGGTCTTCAACGACTCGAACGGTCACCTGATGGGCAACGTGGTGCTGCAAGAGCTGGCCGCGCTGATGTCGAGCGTGGTGCGAGAGACCGATGTCGTGACCCGCTACGGTG
>JAZGIX010000269.1:0-14417 GCA_036482315.1 Acidimicrobiia bacterium
TGATTGACGTCGCCCCGGGCTGCGAGCAGTTCGGCGGCGGTCTCGCGGGCGAGGTCCTCGGCGACACCGTCCGCCGCTGCCAGCCGCGCCTCCACCCCCTCATCGGCCAACCGACGCGCCTCTTCGACAAGCGCCCCCACCATCTCTGCTTCCGGTACGACCCGGACCACCTGCCCCTTGATGAACAGGTGACCTTTGCCCTTGCCGGCCGCGATCCCGATATCGGCCTCCCGGGCCTCGCCGGGTCCATTGACCACGCACCCCATGATCGCCACCTGGATCGGCAGGTTCTCGGCTTCGAGAGCAGCCTGGGCCTCGGTGACGACCGCCACCACATCGACCTCGGCGCGGCCGCAGGAGGGGCACGCAATGAGATCCAGGCCGGAGCGCTCCCGCAACCCCAGCTGCTCGAGAAGTCGACGACCTGCCTCCGCCTCCTCAACAGGATCCGCGGTCAGAGAGAACCGGATCGTGTCGCCGATGCCCTCGAGCAACAGCGTCGCAATGCCTGCAACCGACTTCATGAGCCCGGCCGGGGGCGGCCCCGCCTCGGTGACCCCGAGGTGCAACGGATGATCCACCGCCTCGGAAAGGAGCCGATATGACTCGACCATCGACGGAACATCGCTGTGCTTCACCGAGATCTTGATATCGAAGAATCCGACATCCTCCAGCAGCCGCACCTCGGCGAGCGCCGAATCGACCAAGGCCTGCGGTACCGGAGAGCCGTACTTGTCCAACAGGTCCTTGTCGAGGGACCCGGCGTTCACCCCAATACGGATCGGCACCCCGCGATCGGCGGCGGCAACCGCCACGGCCCTGATGTGATCGGCCTTGCGAATGTTCCCCGGATTGAGGCGCAAACCATCCACACCGGCCTCCAACGCGGCCAGGGCCAGTCGATGCTGGAAATGAATGTCGGCGACGATCGGGACCGGTGATCGGGGCACGATCTCAGCGAGGCCCTGGGCGGCCGCAACGTCGTTGCACGTGATGCGCACGATGTCGGCACCGGCGCCGCGCAGGGCATAGACCTGGGCCAGCGTGGCGTCGACATCGGCCGTCTTCGTGGTCGTCATCGACTGAACCGAAACCGGTGCATCCCCTCCAACGGCGACGCTGCCGACCTGGATCTGGTTGGTGATCTTGCGCTTGCTCATCGGAGCATGATCGGATTGGTGATGTCGAGGTAGATCGCCAGCACTCCGAGCAACACCATGAAGATGATGACGACCGCCGCGATCGGCGCCAGCTTGGCAACATCCGCCTCGCGGCCCCGTACCTTCTCGTAGAGCGCGACGGCGAAGTGACCGCCATCGAGCGGGTACATCGGAATGAGGTTGAACAACCCTACGAAGACATTGACGAGGGCGACCAATTCGAGCGTAAAGCCGATCCCGAACTGCTCGGTCTGCGCCCCGATGCGCACCAAGCCGATCGGGCTGGCCGGCCGAGTCTCGTCGATTGCCTCGGCGTCCCCGCTGATCGTGGCCCGAACCAGATCGCCGAGGCCGGTGATCAGTTGCCACATCCCGCTGGACGACGCACCGGTGGTCCGGCCGACCGATGCTCCGGAGTCGACCAGCGCCGCGATCGGGTTCAGGCGCACCGTCTCGGTTGCCGGCAGCACTCCGAGAAAACCGCGCTTACCGCCGGCGTCGTCATCCAACGAGGCAAGTGTCGCGGTGAGCACGACCTCCTCGGCGTCGCGCTCCACCCGGATCGGGACCGTCTCACCGGGATGGGCCCGGATCTCGGCAACGATCTCGACCCATTCATCGACGGCTACACCGTCGATTCGCAAGATCGTGTCCCCCGCCTCGACCCCGGCAGCGGCTGCGGGAGTGATCGATCCATCATCAAACGTCGCCTGCACTGCATCCACCGTCGTGGTGACATCTTCAGAGCCCACGACCGTGGCGACGAAGAAGAAGATGAGGAAGGCCACGACGAAGTGGCTGGCGACTCCCGCGAGAACGACCACCGACTTGGCCCAGAAGGGCTGCTCGCGATAGGTGCGGCCGAGGTCCTCCTCGTCGACCTCCTCGTACGGGTTCATGCCGACGATGCGTACATAACCACCCAGGGGAATGGCCTTCACCCCGTACTCGGTCTCGCCGCGACGGATCGACCACAGCTTCGGTCCAAAACCGAAAAAGAACTCGGTCGCCTTCATCCCCGTGGCCTTCGCAGCAAGGAAGTGACCCCCCTCATGCACCGTGACCATGGCGATGATGCCGAAGAGAACAATGAGACCGCCGGTCATTTGGTTTGGCTCCGTCGAGAGGGCATCACGCTACCGAGCGCGAGGGAGTATCCGGAGTCTGCCAACCGACGTCGTCGGAGGCTTGGGTATCCAGTAGCCAGTGACCAGTACCCAGTAAGAGCAAGACGTTTCTGGCTGGATACTGGATACTGGATACTGAGTACCGACGCACATCTCGTCCGACATCGAGGATGTTCAGCACGACCGTCCGATATGCCCATGGGCCACCGCCCGGGCTTCCCGGTCGACATCGAGAACATCTTCGACCGACATGAGCGTGCGATGCTCGACATCGTCGAGCGTCCGCTCGACGATCACTGCAATGGATTCGAAGCCGATGCGCCGCTCGAGAAATGCCCGGACCGCGACCTCGTCGGCGGCGTTGAGCACCGCCGGCGCGGAACCGCCTGACCGGCCGGCGGCGTAGCCGAGATCGAGGCAGCGGAACACGTCGCGATCGGGCTCCTCGAACGAGAGCGTTCTGCCGACGAGGTCGAACGGTTCGAGGGCGCCGGGGGCACGAGCAGGATCGGTGATCGCGTATTGAATCGGCACCCGCATGTCCGGCTCCCCGAGGTGGGCCTTGAGCGAGCCGTCGACGAATTCGACGAGGGAATGCACGATGCTCTGAGGATGGACGACGACGTCGATCCGGTCGTAATCGACTCCAAACAGGTGGTGGGCTTCGATCACCTCGAACGCCTTGTTCATGAGCGTTGCCGAATCGATCGTGATCCGCGGTCCCATGTTCCACGTGGGATGAGCCAAGGCCTCGTCGACCGTGACGGTCTCCAACTCGGCCGACGTGCGACCTCGAAACGGTCCACCCGATGCAGACAAGATCAGCCTTCGCACCGAGCCGGCCTGCTCGCCGACGAGACACTGGTGGATGGCCGAGTGCTCGCTGTCGACCGGAACGAGAGTGCCTCCGCCACGGTTGCCCGCCGCCAACACGACGTCTCCGCCGGCAACAAGGCTCTCCTTGTTGGCGAGAGCGAGCCGGTTTCCGGCGTCCAAGGCGGCGACCGATGACGAAAGCCCGGCGACTCCAACGATCCCGTTGACGACCGTCGCGCCCGGCGTCGTCGCCAGCTCCACCAGGGCCTCCGGGCCGAACAGCACCCTCCCGGCGAGCGCCTTCACCAAGCTCTTCCGCTCGGTCGGCGTCGCTCCGGCCACACCAACCCGGGCCTCGGGGTAAGCGGCGGCGATCTCGAGCAGACGGTCTGAGACGCTCCCGGCGGCGATCGCCGCCACCTCCAGGCCCAGCCTGTCGGCGACTTCGAGGGTCTGACTGCCTATTGACCCTGTCGCACCCAGGACGACGAGTCGGGTCACCCGAGAAACCCGACCGTCTCGTAGAACACCCAGGCCGCCGGTATGACGAAGAGGAAGGCGTCGATCCGATCGAGCACTCCTCCATGCCCGGGGAGGATGGAGCCCATGTCCTTGATTCCGAGGCTTCTCTTGATCATCGATTCTGCGAGATCCCCGATCGGTGCCAGGAACGCCACGATGGCGCCGAGGGCCAGACCCGAGGTGAGATCGAACGGTCCGAGTTCGAAGAATCCGATCGCACCTGCCACGACCATCGCCAGCATGACGCCTCCGGCCAAACCTTCTGCGGTCTTGTTCGGAGACAGAACCGGAGCCAGCGGGCTCTTCCCCCATGCCCGGCCAAATGCGAATGCACCGACGTCGGTTGCGGCAGTGACGGCGACAATGGCGAACACAAGCGTCACATGCTCTTGCGCCCGGACGATCGGAATCACAAACGCGACGGGAGCGATGACCCATCCGACTCCCAGGACCGTGAGTCCGGCGTTCGACAGAGCATCCCTGCGTGTCTGTGAGAACGCGTAGAAGAAGAAAGTCACCGTCGAGGTCAGCAAGACCCCGACCGGTATTGCCAGCGGACCATGGAACCAGACGCCGAACAGAGTGCCGACGCCTCCGGCGATTCCGAAGATTCCCAGCGGCAGGTATCCAGACCGCCGCAGCGACCCGTAGAACTCCGAGAGACCCAACATCACGACGAGACCGATGAAGGTTGCAAACGCCACGTCGGCGATGAACAACGACCCGAACAGCAGGCCCACGAGCACAACACCGGTGACCACCCTGAGTCCCAGGTCGGACCGCGTGGCGGCGACGTAGTCACCGCCGCTCCCCAGATGGGCGACGTCATCGAACCCGACGACGCCCGTTTCCACGCCCGGCATCGCGGCGCTGATCGCCTGCCACTGTGTGTCCTCTTCTCCTGCCTCGGCGATCGCTGCCGCCAGGTCGCGGTGCTCAATGGTTCCGCCGGCGGCGTAGATCTGTTCGTCAAACTCCTCACCCACCGGGAATGCAGAGTCCATTTCCTCGGTCGGCATCTGACCGGGATCCACCTGCTCTGTGACCCAGCCCGGCTCGAGACCACCCGACAACTCGTCGCGCAGCGTCTCTTCGGGCAGTTCGAACTGTTCCGGGTCGGCTCCCCCCGGAAACGGCTCGAATCCTGCGGGCAGGCCTTCAGCCGGAAGACCTTCGGATGCCTGATCGGAGTCCTGAAGGGCCGGCTGGTCATACTCGTAGGTGCCGTCGTCGGTGTGTTGGTCCGCTGCAGCTTCCGACTCGACGGCATCAGTCACGGCCTGGTGCCACGGCTCGTAACCCTCAGGAATTGGGGCAGGTTCTTGGGCCTGTTGCGCGACCGCGTCCGACTGCGACCCTTCGGCGATCGGATCCTCGACGTCGAACAGGTCGGTCGACCCGACTTGCCCCTGCTCCACATCCCGGGGACCGTCGAGAGCATCGGACCATTCGGTCTCGGGAGACTCGGCGGACGTTGGCGGCAACACTTCGTCCTCGTCGATCTTCGCAAACCAAGCAGCAGGTACCCGACCCGGGTCGCCGTCCCAATCCTGGCCGTCGTCGCGGCCGTTATCGCCCAACTCGACAGGTTCGACCGGTGCCGGCCCGGCGTCGACCTCCGCACCGGGTCCCAGGTCGGTCGACGCTTCCGGGGTCGGCGCAAGATCTTGTGAGTCTCCGAACAGGTCGGGCTGCTCGCCGGGGGTCGAGCCAGCCTGCCCCTGACCCGCCGGTGCCTGTGCGGCGTCTTCGAGTGGATCCTGGGAGCCGACGGCTTCATCGACCTGAAACCCATCGACCGTCCCATCTGCCTGGACCGGCAGAACCAAGTCGCCGGCAGCAACGTCGGCGGCGACGTCTTCGATCGAAGATGACCCCGGTTCGTGTGCGACCGCCGCGGTCGATCCGTCATCCCATCCGGTTGCCGGGGATGCATCTTCGTAGAGATCCTCGACGGATTCCTCGGGTCGATCAGGTTGGCCCTCCCCGACGAGGTGCTGTCGCTGTTCCGGGTCCGACTCGACCCACTCGTCAAAGGCGTCACCCCCCGCCGGTAGCTCTTCGGGAGTTCCGAATTGAGATGGAGCGAACTCCGTCTCTGCAGCAGCGTCGTCTCCGCTCGCCGAGCCAACGAAGCCATCGTCGATAACCTCTTCGACTTGATCGCGCTTGGCCCTTCGAAAGAGGCCGCGCCGCTTCTTCGGCGTCGGGGCAGTCCAGGTCTCTGGCGCTTCGTCACCCGCCTGCGGATCAACGGGTGCGATCGCATCTCCGACTTCCCCCGCCTCGACGACGTCGGTGGAAGGCTGTGACCCTTCCAAGAACGCACCCCAGTCGTCGAGTTCTCCCGTGGAGGCGTCGTCCTCTCCGAGAGCGTCGAATGCTTCCGGGCCGGCAACGCCGTACTGGCCAATCAGTCCCGGCTCTTCTTCCGCCTCCTGCGACTCTGGAGCGTCATCTGGAGTGGGTTCGTCTTCCGGCACGGCGGTCGGCTCGAAACCGATCGCCTCAACCCCGGAAGTGGCCTCAGTCGTCTGGCCGACCCAGGAAGGCTGCTCGACGGATAGCAATTTGTCGGGGTCCGGATCCTGGTCGCTGGTCCATGCCGGAACAGGCCCGTTCTCGTCCTCTTCAGAGGAGCGACCCGGCGTTTCCTCCTGTATCTCCAGTCCTACGTCGATCGGGTCCTCACCAACGTCGGGAAGGTCCAGGTTCGACGCTTCGCCGTCTTCGTCCCCAACAGCCTCAAACGCTGTGATATTCGGAGCTGGATCGGATTCGGCGGCACCCTCGTGCGACGGCTCACCATCTTCATCCGAGACCGACTCAGACTCGACGGTCGGCAGCTTGAGATCAGCTTCGGCGGCACCCTTGTCCGAACGACGCCCCCGGCGTCCGCGGCGTTTGCCCTTCTTCTTTCCTGGCTGCTCCGACTCCGGGACGAGGTCGTCAGGCTGGGGTGCTACACCTTCATCACCGGATTCAGCATCCTCGAAGTTGGGATGCCACGGGTCACCCGGGTGCGGTTTGAACCCCCCGTCATCGCTTCCGGTCACCTTGCCTCCTCGAACGGCCCGGGGTCACACCTCGAGCAGTTCGGCCTCTTTGTGCTCAAGGATTTCATCGATCCGACGGGTGTGCTTGTCGGTGATCTCCTGGAGCTCGTGCTCTCCTCTACGAACGTCATCTTCGGACACTTCACCGTCGAGCGCCTCGATATCGTCCTTCGTGTGGCGTCGGGCATTACGCACCGCCACCCGACCCTCCTCAGCCATATTTCGTACAACCTTGATGAGTTCGAGTCGGCGCTCCTCGTTGAGCGGCGGGAAGGTAAGCCGGATCACATTGCCGTCGCTCGAAGGATTGAGCCCGAGACCTGAGGATTGCACGGCCTTCTCGATGTCGCCGATGACGGACTTGTCGTATGGCTGCACGAGCAGGAGCTGTGGCTCGGGAACCGAAACGGACGCCAACTGTTGGAGCGGCGTCTGGGTCCCGTAGTACTCGACGGTGACGCGATGCAGAATCCCCGCGTTGGCCCTACCGGTCCGAACCGTGGCGAACTCACCCTGAACGTGGCCAACGGCCTGATCCATCTTCGCCGAGGCCTCACCCAAGAGTTCCTCGATCACGGCGGTCTCCTCTCAGTGGACCAGCGTCCCGATCGACTCGCCGCGGACAGCGCGAGCAATGTTGCCCGGAACTGTGATATTGAAGATCCGGATCGGCAGGTCGTTTTCCATGCACATGGTAATGGCGGTGGCGTCCATCACCCGAAGACCTTTTTGGAGGACCTCCATATAGGTGAGCTCTTCAAAGATCTCTGCACTCGGATCCTGCTCGGGATCTGCCGAGAAGACCCCGTCGACCCTCGTCGCCTTGAGCACCAGATCGGCCCCGATCTCGGCGGCCCGAAGGGCAACCGTGGTATCCGTCGTGAAATACGGGTTCCCGGTGCCTGCGGCGAAGATCACCGCGCGACCTTTCTCGAGATGTCGCATCGCTCGCAGTCTTATATACGGCTCTGCTACCTGCTCGATCTTGATCGCCGATTGAACCCGGGTTGCGCACCCTTCGGCTTCGAGCGCATCCCGAAGAGCAAGGGCGTTGATGACGGTCGCCAGCATGCCCATGTAGTCGGCGTTGGCGCGGTCCATGCCGCCTGCGGCCGCCGAGAGGCCGCGGAAGATATTGCCGCCGCCGACCACCATCGCGATGGCGTGGCCCTCAGCGTGGACCTCGGCGATCTCCGCCGCCACCGACTTGATGGTCTTGGGATCGATGCCGTATCCGAGTTCCGGGTCGGCAAACGCCTCACCCGACAACTTGAGTGCGACCCGCAGACTCACTCTGCTTCCTTCTCCCCGATTCCGAGCCTCACGAAGCGGCGAACGCCGATGTTTTCACCCATCTGGCTGACCAACTGTTCAACCATCTGGCCGACGGTGCCCTCGAACGTCTCAGACTTCACAAACGTCTGGTCGTAAAGCACCAGGTCCTCATAGAACGAATCGATCCGACCTTCGACGATCTTTTCGACGATGTGATCGGGCTTGCCCTCGTTGCGGGCCTGAGCCGCGATGAGTTCCTTTTCCTTTTCCAGCGCATCGGCGGGTACATCGTCCCGGGTTACCCACTGGGGCCGGAACGCGGCAACGTGCATCGCGATGTTGCGAGCTGCATCCTGGAACTCTTCGCTCTTGGCAACGAAGTCCGTCTCCGACGCCAGTTCGACGAGCACCCCGATGACCGGCCTGTCCGCCTGAATGTGCAAGTAGTGGCCGATCGTGCCTTCGTCCGTCGCTCGATCCGAGCGTTTGCGAGCATCGGCAAGGCCCTGCTCGCGCAAGATCTCGGCGGCACGCTCCGGATCGCCCCCGGCTTCAGTGAGTGCCCGCTTGGCGTCCATCATCCCGGCGCCCGTGGCCTTACGAAGGGCGCCGACGTCCTTTGCCGTGACCTCACTCATCTCCGGCATCCTCCTCGGGCTCATCCTTCGCCTTCGCCCTGGCGATCTCCGCGCCGGCTATACATCCCTCTGCGAGAAGATCGGCCATGAGATGTGCCGACCGGATTGCATCGTCGTTGCCGGGAATGACGTGATCGATCAAGTCGGGATCGCAGTTCGTATCCACAAGCGCCACAACTTTCGCTTCGATACGCGACGCCTCTTTGACCGCGATCGCCTCCGTCTTGACGTCGACGATGAACACGACTTCGGGTTTACGGTGCATGTCGCCGACTCCACCGAGAACGGTCTGAAGCTTCCCCAGCTCGCGCCGCAGGCGGAGCCGCTCCTTCTTGGGAAGCGCCTCCATCTCACCCGACGCATCCATGCGCTCCAATTCACGCATGTACAGGATCCGCTTGTGGATCGTCGCAAAGTTCGTGAGCATCCCGCCCAGCCAGCGGTGGTTCACATACGGCATCCCCGCCTTCTCCGCAGCATCCTTGATGACTCCCTGCGCCTGCTTCTTGGTGCCGACGAAGAGGACTGTGCCCCCCTTGGCCACCGTGTCGCGGACGAGGTCGTGAGCGCGCTCCGCCGCTTCGAGCGTCTGTCGCAGATCGATGATGTGGATCCCGTTGCGCTCCGAAAAGATGTACGGTCGCATCTTGGGGTCCCAGCGCCGGGTTTGATGCCCAAAGTGGACGCCAGCCTCCAGCAGCTGTCTCATGGTGACGTTGGCCACCTTTGCCTCCTTGTTTCGCGGTTGCTTCTTCCGCCTGCCCTCGGACCTTCCCCGGAACCCGCCCTGGGCGCGTTCCGACCGCGGGAGTCTGCGACAGACGTGTGTAATCGAGCGGGAGTGTAGCCCCAGCAGTCAGTAGCCAGTATCGAGTACCCAGTAACCAGTAAGAAGAGTGAGCAGCGGGTACTGGTTACTGGCTACTGGCTACCGGCTCGAATCTCCCGGGAAACTCCCACTGCCCGGGCGAGCCTATGAATGCCCCGGCTCGATCATCCTGTTGCGAAGACTCATCACCGACTTGGTGTGAATCTGACAGATGCGCGATTCGGTGACGCCCAGAACCGAGCCGATCTCAGCCAAGGTCAGGCCCTCGTAGTAATAGAGGGTCACGACCAGACGCTCGCGCTCGGGGAGACGGCTTATGGCGTCAGTCAGAAAGTACCGAGTCTCCTGCTTCTCGAACGACTCCCCTGGAGCTCCGATGCGGGCATCCGAGAGAAGATCACCCAGTGTCGCCCCGGCTCGTTCGCCCGGATCGAGCAGTTCGTCGAGCGCAACGAATCCGAGGCCGGCGACTTCGCCGAGTTGATCCTGGAGTGTCGCTACCGGGATGTCCATGTGCTCGGCGAGTTCATCCTCGGTCGCGCTGCGCTTCAGCTTGTGCTCGAGTTCGTCAAGTGACCGCTGGATCTCGCGTGCTCGTGCCCGCACCGAGCGAGGGACCCAATCCAGCGCCCGCAACTCGTCGAGGATCGCTCCCCTGATCCTGTTGACGGCATAGGTCTCGAACTTGATCTCGCGCTCGAGGTCGAACTTGTCGATCGCATCGATCAGGCCGAACATCCCGTATGAGATGAGGTCCGACTGCTCGACATTG
The DNA here is from genome assembly GCA_036482315.1 of Acidimicrobiia bacterium. Classification (GTDB taxonomy): domain Bacteria; phylum Actinomycetota; class Acidimicrobiia; order Spongiisociales; family UBA11373; genus JACZWZ01. The sequence continues at coordinate 10,196 of JAZGIX010000269.1, forward strand.
CGTGGTAATCCCACGCCGACCCGGCCCGCGACGAACTTGACGAGAGGCGAGTAGTGAAGGATGAGACCTTCACGGGCTCGCTCGTCGCCGCTCTTCTTAAAGCCCTCCCAGAACTCCAGTATGTCGGAGTCGCTGGGTTCAGGCACGCGGATGGGATCGGTCATAAGTCGCCTTCAGGTGGCGGCGGGATACGGCAGTGTAAATCTGGGTCGTCGCCAGTTCAACGTGGCCCAGCAACTCCTGCACTGTTCTCAAGTCGGCACCACCTTCGAGAAGATGAGTGGCGAACGAATGCCTGAGGGCGTGAGGGAATGTCCCGAGACGGGATTTGGCCACGCGGCGCACTCCCCTCGTGTCGAGCGGCGCCCCCCTGACCCCGATCCACAGTGCGTCACCGGCGGTGGGGCCGGCGAGGCGAGGTCGAGACCCGGCGAGATATCGATCCACCCCGGCTCGGGCCGGCCCGGCCAGTGGCACCACCCGCTCCCGACCTCCTTTGCCTCGCACCCGGACCAGATCCACCCCCTCGACGTCGGATACTCGCAGCGCCGCCAACTCCGAGACCCGCATGCCGGTGCCGTACAGGACCTCGAGCAACGCCCGGTCGCGCACCGACACCGGATCTTCACCATCGAGAGCATCAAGAGCATCGCTCAACGCCTCAGCCGGAAGTGCTCGAGGCAGACGGTGCGACTTCTTGCGGCTAGGCAGTGACGCGGAGGGGTCCGAACCCACCAATCCACGCTTGAGCGCATCTGCAAAGAACGACCTCACGGCCGAGGCCTTCCGGGCGACGGACGGCGAGGCATAGCCCCGGGTCAACAGATTGGCGTGAAAGCGCCGGAGCACCATTCGATCGATTTCGTCGAGCGCGACAATCCCGTATCGGTCGGCGAACTCGAAGAACTGGCCGAGGTCTCGCTGATAGGCATCGATCGTGTGTGCGGAGAGGGAACGCTCCGCGGACAACCGGTCGAGGTACGACGACACCGGTACCGCAGCCCAAATCGGGGTCTCTAGCTTCTCACCCACCTTCCCATCGTGGCCGTCGGACGAGACCGGGTCAACGACCCGAAGGAGCGCCGATGATGAGGCTCAGGCCCACGACGAGATCATCCGCGCCCAGAACCGGGATAGCACCATCACGAATCAGCAGATTGCAGCCAACCGAAGCAACACGATCCACATCCCCCGGAAGGGCAAAGACCGTCCGCCCCTGGACGACGGCCCGTGCCGCGGTGCTGAGCGATCCCCCGGTCGCAGCCGACTCGATGACGACGACCGCCTCTGCCAAACCGGAGATGATTCTGTTTCGAGGGGGGAACCTCCACGCCAGCGGTGCCGCTCCCGGTGGATACTCCGTAACGACCGTCCCGCCGCGGTCGACGATCTCACGATGCAGGGACCTGTGCTCTCGCGGATACCGGATATCGGAGCCACAGCCGAGCACCGCAACAGTCTTCCCGCCGGAGGCGAGGGCACCACGGTGCGCCGCACCGTCGATGCCGCGAGCCAGGCCCGAAACGACCGTCCAACCGGCCTCGGCGCACGCTCCAGCGCATTCGAACGCCAGCCGCCTCCCGTACTCGGTGCACTGCCTGGTTCCGACAATCGCCACTCGGGGCTCAGTCGCGAGTGAGCCAGCCTCGAAGAGCCACTCCGGTGGATCCGGGACATTGGAGAAGGACACGGCCCAAGCCGAATCCGCGGCAAGCCCGAACGTGGCGCCAGAACGCTCCACCCGCCGGCGGCACTCGCCGGCCTCGAGCAGCTCAGATTTTACCTTCACGTCGCCCCGCTCGATCGCATCGACCACCGACGAGGGCGTCCCGAATCGATCGAGGAGGGTGCGACTCCGCTCGGGGTGCAAACCAAGGAAGGCGAAACGCAGCCAGGCGTCGTAACTCACGAAGCGCCTCTCAACTCGAGAGCCAGGTCGACATCGGCAGCCGCGATCTCACCGCGTCCATCGAGATCGGCGACCGTTCGCGCCACCCGCCGAACCCGATCCCAACCTCGACCGGTAAGACCCAGCAGATCGACGCCGCGACGGAGGCTGCCGACGGCGCCCGCCGACCAGCTCATCTCATCGAGCGCGCTCCTGGTCAGCGAACGATTGAGACGGCCGCGCCGACGTTGGACCTCTCTGGCCGAGCTCACTCGCAGCCGCACCGCCGCCGATGGCTCCCCCGGTGGACCGGTCAACTCGTCGACCGGCACCCGCGGCACCACAACCCGCAAATCGAAGCGATCGATCAGTGGCCCGCTGAGCCGCCGCCGGTACCGTTCGACCGAACCGGGTGAGCAGCGGCATGGACGGCGTTCGTCGCCGCGGTAGCCACACGGACACGGGTTGGTGGCGGCTACCAGTTGGACCCTCGCCGGAAATGTCACCGAAGTTCCCTTGCGCGCCACGTGAACGAGGCCTTCCTCGATCGGCTGGCGCAGCATGTTCAGCAGGTGGGGTGGGAACTCGGCAAGCTCGTCGAGAAAGAGCACTCCGCGATCCGCCAGAGTCAGCTCGCCCGGGACCGGAACCCCTGACCCGCCACCCAGAATTGCAGCCGGGGTGGCACTGTGATGTGGCGTTCGGAATGGTGGACGGACCAAGCGTGCGACCGGTCGGCCCCCGGCGGCCCGCGCCCTGGCGACATCGAGTTGTTCCTCGCCGGTCAGGTCTGGCAGAACGGTCGGCAAAGATCTCGCCAGCAGCGTCTTGCCGGCGCCGGGTGGACCGCTCAACAGGAGATGGTGCCCACCTGCGGCGGCGATCTCGATAGCGAGCCTGGCATCCGCCTGTCCGCGAACCACCGCCAGGTCGGATGTGTCAGGAGCCGTGGCGTTGGTCGGCGATGGGCGACGAACGGTGGTCGGCATCGAGTCGCCGGCCGCTCCCACCACCGCCTCCGCCAAAGATCGAACGCCGTAAACATCGCTCCCTGCCAGTGCCGCCTCGTCGACGGCCTCAATCGAGACAACACATCGCAGGCCGCTGCTGCGAGCGACGAGTCCGGCCGCAAGCGACCCGCGGGATCCACGAACCGCTCCGTCAAGGGCTAGCTCTCCGAGGGCGACCACATCGCACACTCGGGGTGGAATGGTGCGAGCGGCTGCGAGCAAACCGAATGCAATCGGAAGGTCGTACGCCGAGCCCATCTTGGGGAGATCTGCCGGGGCCAGGTTGACGGTCACCCGTCCCCCAGGAAACGGGAACCCACTTGCGAGCATCGCCGACCGGACTCGTTCGCGCGCTTCTCGGACGGCCGCGTCTGGGAGCCCCACGATCGCAAAGGAAGCCTTGCCCATCCCCGACACATGGGCCTCGACTCGGACGGCGCACGGCTCCACGCCCACGAACGCCGACGAGGTCACAGATGCGAACATGGCTCCAAGGTATGGGGAGCCTGTGACGAGGTCTAGGAGTGTGTGGCTTGCAGCTTGCCGTCAGACAGCAGACAGCAGAAGATCTCGCTTCGTTGTGATTCGAGAGTCTGAAGTCTCGACCGCAGTTCCGCCGCTACTCGGGAGACGCCTCAGTCACCTCGGACTCGAGCAGCCTGGATCTGCCATCTGCCATCTGCACACTGCACGCCCTTCACTTCCCCTTGAACTCGGGCGGGCGCTTCTCCAGGAAGGAGATGAGACCCTCTACCGCATCCGCCGAGGTCAGCAGGATCGCCTGCGCCTGTGCCTCGTAGGCCAGTGCCTCCTCGAACGACATCTCGAACGAGCGATCAAGCCCCGCCTTGATGAAGCGCTGCGCCAACGGAGCTCCGGCAGCCAGCTCGGCGGCGAGAGCCGCGGCTTCACTTTGGAGTTCCTGCTGGGGCACAACCCGAGACGCTATGCCGTAGTCGAAGGCCTCCGGGGCCGACAGGATGCGTCCCGAGAGTGCGAGCTCCTTCGCCCTTGCGAGGCCGATACGCCGCGGAAGAAGCCACGTGCCACCGAAGTCGACGGTCAGGCCGCGCCGCACAAACACTTCGGTGAACCGTGCCTGATCCGACGCGACCAGAAGGTCACAACCGAGGGCGAGATTCATCCCGGCTCCGGCGGCAACACCGTCGACTGCCGCGATCGTCGGCTTGGAGGTTGCGTGCAACGCCCTGGCTGCACGGCTCACATCCGACATCGACCGATACCACGCCGCAACGCCACCCTCCGGCGGGGTCGACCCCACATCGAGACCCGAGCAGAAGTCCTCGCCTCTCCCGGTGACCAC
>JAZGIX010000270.1:0-10124 GCA_036482315.1 Acidimicrobiia bacterium
GTCCCGACGCCGGCCGCGCCATCGCATCCCGAGTACGAAGAGGCGTTCGGCCATCCCTACGTGGTGTTCGTCGCCGACCAATCCGCTGAAGACTTGGACGTCATGTATCGCCGCCGGCTGGACAACGATCTGCTCTCGGAGATAAGCGAGACCGCTGCCGAGCAAGCCCGCATCACCAACCGCGCACTGCGGCGGCTGCTCGAAGTCTCCTGAACACTCCCGGCAGAGTTCACTGAGGTTCACCCGGGGCTCTCGTCACCCTCCTGCGGGATGACGCAAATGGATGGGAGGGTGCGGTGGCGTTCGGCGAAGTCGAGCCCATACCCCACCACCCAGACGTCGGGGATGTCGAATCCGAGATAGGCGACCTCGACATCGACCTCGCTCCGGTCGGGTTTGCGAAGCAGTGTGCATGATTCGAGTGAGGCCGGCCCCCGGGCCTGCAGCAGTTTGAGCAGGTAGGCCAAGGTATGCCCGGTGTCCACGATGTCCTCGATCACCAAGACGTTCTGGCCGCCGATGTCATGCCGAACGTCCATGAGCAGCCTGACGGCGCCGGGATCAGTGCTCTCGTTGTCGCCGTAGGACGTGACTGCGATGAACTCGACCCGATGTGGGATCGTGAGACGGCGTGCCAGGTCGGCCAAGAAGATGAACGAACCCTTGAGCACCCCTATCAGAACCAACTCGCCCTTGCCGGCGTAATCCTGGCTGATCGTCTCTGCGAGCTCCTCGACCCGCTCGGCGATCAGATCCTCAGACACCAGAGTCCGGAGTTCATTGCTCACGGAAGCCGAGCGTAGCCGACGTGTCTGCCCGGGCCGACTTCGCCCTGCGCTTCGCAGCGGGCGAAAGAAATCCCAGTCGGCCCTCCTCCACCAGGTGGGGCCCCAACCCCACCGGCGGCCGTCACAGTCCCAGGAACAGACGACCTATCCCGACTCTGGGCCAGCGTCGACGACAGACCGATCGGTCACCGGTCTGTCATAGACATCACACCAATAGTGCAGCAACGTCGCACCCTCGAACATCTTCGCCGCCAGGTCGAAGGCGGCGGGATCCTGCTCGCGGAGGTCGGCACGGGTGAGGGGCTGTCGGAACCCCGTGGTGCTCGCCTCGTACTGTCCGAGATAGACCGGAACGACCTCGGCCCAATACTCGGTGGGATTGGTCATTGGCGCGGCCTCCGTACCCACCACACCGCCAGCACGGCCGCCATTGCGAGAGCCCCGACTGAAATGAGCCACATTGGCGTATACGAGTCGGTGCGGTCGACCAACCATCCGAACAGGGTCGGAGCCACACCCAAGCCGGCCAGAAACCCGAACATCACGATGCCACTGGCTCGTCCGGACTGCTCCTCCCCGGCATGATCGATCACTGCCAGCATCCCGACCGAGTTCCACGATGAGGAGGTGATGCCGGTGGCGATCGCTCCGATCCACAGCAACCACGGCGCCCCTTCCTGGGCGACGATGAATACCAGTACAGCTCCCACCGAACCGACCGCCAGGATCGCCAGTGTGAGGTCGTGCCGGCTGTGGGCATCCGCATACCGGGACCATCCGATGCGGGCGAAGAGGGAGACGAATCCGATGAGCCCGGCCGCGGCTCCACCGGCTTGCTCGGACATCCCGAGCGCCTCCTCGGCAAAGAGGGGTACCAGGAAGGTGTATGCCGCACCGAACCCCATCAGGGCCCCGTACGCGGTGAGGAACATGATCGCCGTCGGCAAGCGATCGGCGCCGCTCCGGGTGCCGGCTTGGTTCCCGACAACGGTTCTCTCGTCACTCGGCAGCAGCGCCAACGCCATCAGTAACCCGACCAGCGGAACCACCACAACGAGCCCGATCGCCCAACGCCAACCCCAGGCCACAGCGACAACCGGCATCGTGAGACCGGCAACGAAGATTCCGACCTGAACACCTGATTGCTTGATACCGGTCACGATGCCCCGCCTGCCCGGAGAGGTGTGGGTTGCGATCAGCTTGTTCGTCACCGGGTTGCCGAACGCCTGAGCCAACGCAGAAACGCCAACCGGAACCAGCATCCACCAGTAGGAGGAGGTGAACGCCAATCCCACCAATCCGAGCCCGGCCGAGAGGAAGAGCACGGCAATGCCCTTCCGCCCCCCAAGAGAATCGGTGATACGACCCATGAGCGGCGAGATGAATGCCGATACCAGGATCGTTGTCGTAATGAGAATGCCGATCTGGGTACGACTCACCCCGAGGTCGTCCCGCATGAACGGGGCAAGGATGCCGAGCCCGGCCGGCATCTGAGTCGCCGCCACCATGGCCAGAACCAGGACGGCAGTGAACCCGAACCGCCACGAGCGACGCGATTGATCGGGAGTCGGTGGCATCCGAAGCACGGTAAACAGGTAGCGATTAGTCATTAGTCCTTGGTCATCAGCAAGAAGGGCTGCTTGGCGCGGAAGTCGGCCCGGGCAGCACACGGCCGCAGTGGGGCAGGGGCCCCACTATGCGGAGGAGGACCGACCAGCGCCTGTTCGTCGCCGCAGGCGACGAAGTCGGTCCGGGCAACACACAGAGATTGACCCTCACTCTCATTCCTGCCAGCATCACGCCGTTGGCTCTTCGACGGAGGTATCCGCCATGTTTACAAAGGCTCAGTCCCGACTCCGGTGACCCACCCGGTCCGATAGTGGACCCGACGCGAGGCTCACCGGCCCCGTCACCCCTTTGAACCCTCCGACTTCGGCGCGCCCGCGCCACGGACATCGAGGAACCCCATGATCCCGGTACGCGCCTATTGGCGACTATTACGGCACTACCTGCGCCCGCTTCGCACACGGGTGATCACGTTGTGGGTGCTGCTGCTCACCGGCATCGCCTTCCAGGTGGTCAACCCACAACTCATCCGCAGCTTCATCGATCGCGCCCTCGACGGCTCCGAGCCGAGCGAACTGCTCGGTTTAGCGGCAGCGTTCATCCTGTTGGCGGTGGGACACCAGGCTCTCAATGTTGCGGCGACCTACTTCGCCGAGCACGTTGGGTGGACTGCCACCAACGAGATGCGGGCCGATCTGGCCGAGCATCTCCTCGACCTCGACATGTCCTTCCACAAGGGGACCTCACCCGGCGAACTCATTGAACGGATAGACGGCGACGTCACCACCCTGTCGAACTTCTTCTCCAAATTTGTGGTTCACGTGGCGGGCAACCTCGTGTTGCTGGTCGCGGTGATCGCCCTGTTGTGGCGAGAGCATCCCTGGGTTGGAATCGGGATGACCGGTTTCGCCGTCGTTGCAATGGTGGCGATGATCGGGATGCAGGCCGTCGCCATCCCCTGGTGGAAAGCGGTTCGGGGCAAGCGAGCCGAGTTCTTTGGATTCCTCGGAGAGCAACTGGGGGGCACCGAGGACATCCGGGCCAACGGCGCCGTTCCCTACATGATGCACCGGTTCACCGAGGTTCACCGAGAGTGGCTCCCGCTCGAGGTGAGGGGCCGCTTCGGTTTCGCCGTGATGTGGGGAACATCGATCGGTGTCTATGTCTTCGGCTTGGCGATGGTCTTCTGGCTCGGCTCTGCACTGCTGAGTGACCAGGCGATCACCATCGGCTCGGTGTACCTGGTCTTCCACTACACGGACATGCTGCGTCACCCGGTCGAGCAGATCCGTACCCAGATGGAGGACCTGCAGAAGGCCGGCGCCGGGATCGAGAGAGTCCAGGAACTGTTCGCGGCAAGGACGCGGCTTCCCGAGGACGGGCATCGCAGCCTCCCTACTGGAGCGCTCGACATCGCGATCGAGAGCTTGGACTTCAACTACCTGGACGACGACTCCGACGGCGAGATTGTGCTCGAAGGACTCGACATCGAGATCGCAGCCGGCCGGGTGCTCGGACTCCTCGGCAGAACCGGGAGTGGTAAATCGACACTGGCACGACTGCTCACCCGTCTCTACGACCCGACGGTCGGCGAGATCCGTATCGGCGGCATCGCGCTGCCCGACGTGGAGCGAGACGATCGGCGCGCCCGCATCGGAATGGTCACGCAGGAGGTCCAACTGTTTCGGGCCAGCATGCGCGACAACCTCACGTTCTTCGATGAGTCGATCGCCGACGACCGTATCTGGGCGGTACTCGACGATCTCGGGGTTAGGGATTGGGTTCGCACGCTCGACGCGGGTCTCGACACGATGCTCGAATCCGGTTCGGGAGGGCTATCGGCGGGCCAGGCTCAGCTGCTCGCCTTCGCCCGGATCTTCTTGCGCGACCCCGGTCTGGTGATTCTCGACGAGGCGTCGTCCCGCCTGGATCCGGCTACGGAAGTTCTCATCGAGCGCGCCGTGGACCGCCTGCTGGAAGGGCGAACGGGTGTGATCATCGCCCACCGCCTGGCGACTGTAGAACGCGCCGACGACATTCTCATCCTCGAAGACGGCCGGGCCGTCGAGCACGGTGACCGCGCCAGCCTCGCCGCCGACGACAGCTCACGCTTTTCGGGCCTGCTGCGCACCGGCATGGAGGAGCTACTCGCATGACCGACAGACCGGTCCCCACGGCGCGCCTCGGCAAGGGCCTCGTCACTTTCCGCAAGGGCCGCTACCTGGCCAACGTCGCGATATGGGCGACGATGTGGGTGATGCCGGTGATCCCCGCATTGATCACACGCGCCTTCTTCGATCGGATCACCGGCGAGGCCACGACCGGATTCACGGTGGCGACGCTGGTGGCAGTCATGGTTGCGTACGGGTTCGCCCGGATCACGATCATGGTGTTCGGGATGTGGAACGACATTCACCTCGTGTTCCGTGTCAGCACCCTCCTGCGACGCAACATGCTGGAAAGGATCTTCGAGCTTCCCGGTGCCCAGTCGATGAAGGAGTCGCCGGGAGAGGCGATCAGCCGGTTCCGCGACGATGTCGACGAGATCCAGGAGTCGTTCGCCTGGTCGATCGACATGCTCGGTTTGTTCACCTTTTCGGCTGTGGCCGCATGGGTACTGGTCGGGATCGACGGCGAATTCACGTTCTATGTATTTGCGCCGATGGTGGCCGTCGTCTGGATCGCGGCCGCAGCGCGGCGCCGGATCAAGCGATACCGCGAAGCCGCCCGCGAGGCCACCGGCCGGATCACCGAAGCCATCGGGGAAATGTTCGGCTCGGCCCAGTCCGTCAAGGTGGCCGGGGCCGAACGACCGATGATCGCCCACTTCCGCCGGCTCAACGAGGAACGCCGCACCGTGATGGTGCGCGACCGGGTACTCACCTCAGCACTCGAGTCGCTGTTCTGGAACACGATCAGCATCGGGACCGGGATCATCCTGATCGTGACTGCCGGGGCGATGAGCAGCGGCGAGTTCACGGTCGGTGAGTTCGCCGTGTTCGTCTACTTCCTCGGATTCGTCACCGACGCGGTGTTCTTCCTCGGGCTCTTCATCGCCCGCTACCAGCAGGCGGCCGTCTCGTTCCGACGGATGATCGAACTGATGGGAGACGGTGATCCGCTGCGGCTGGTCGAGCCGAAGGCGCTCCACTTGTCCGGCCCGCTCCCCGAACCCGACGTGATCCCGCCCCATTTCGCTCCGCTACAGCGACTCGACATTGACGATCTCACCTTCCACTACCCGGGATCGGAGGCGGGAATCGACGAAGTCTCCTTCTCGGTGCCCAGCGGTTCGTTCACCGTCATCACCGGCAGGATCGGCGCCGGCAAGACCACCTTGCTCCGGTCGATCCTCGGATTGGTGAAGACAGATGACGGCACGGTCTCATGGAACGGCGAAGTGGTCGCCGATCCGGCAGCCTTCTTCATTCCGCCTCGCTCGGCCTACACCCCCCAGGTACCGCGACTCTTCTCGATGACGCTGTTGCAGAACCTGCTGATGGGTCGCCGCGACCAGGAAGAGCAGATTCTGGAGGCGATCGACGCCGCGGTGTTGTCCACCGATGTGGAGGACATGGCCGAGGGGCTGTCCACGATGGTCGGGCCGATGGGAGTGAGGCTCTCCGGTGGACAGATACAGCGTTCGGCAACAGCCCGCATGTTCGTTCGCCGTCCCGACCTCTTGGTGTTTGACGACGTGTCGAGCGCCCTCGATGTCGAGACGGAGCGATTGCTGTGGGAGCAGTTGTTCCGCGATCGGGCGGGCGTGACCAGCCTCGTCGTATCGCACCGGCGGCCCGCTCTGCAGCGTGCCGATCAGATCATCGTGATGGATGGCGGCCGGGTAGCCGCCATCGGCACCCTCGACGAACTCATGGCCACCAGCCCCGAATTCATGGCCATGTGGGAAGGCGAGCCGAGCTGAAGCTCGGTCCCCCAGTACCCAGTACCCAGGCTCCCGTGCCCAAGTGATCTTGGGTAAGGGTGTAGTGAAGCCCGGAGCTTGGAGCAGACTCGGGAAACCGAGAACCGGAAACGAGTCAACGTCAGCGGTCGCTTAACGGACCAAGAAGGGCTTTGCTCCTCCTTACTAATCTCGCCGCGATGCGTGGCGACAAGATCCTCATCGAGGAGCACCATCGCGCTGCCGCGACGGCGATCGCAGATCAGCTGGTCGAGCGGGTCCGCGACGCCGACAGACGCTTGACGATCACGGTGGCCGGCGAATCTGGCAGCGGCAAGTCGGAGACTGCCCGGGCGCTCGCCGATGCTCTCGGGCAGCACGGCATCACCGCGGTGGTCCTGCAGCAGGACGATTACTACGTGCTCCCGCCCATCAGTAACGATCGGGCTCGGCGTGCCAACATCAAGTGGGTCGGGACCACCGAGGTCAGGCTCGATCTAATCGATGAGCACCTGGCGGCCGCCTGGGCCGGCACCACCTCGCTCACCAAGCCACTTGTCATCTACGAAGAGGACCGCATCGACACCGAGACGGTCGAACTGGGCGATGCCGAGGTGGTGATCGCGGAGGGCGTGTACACCTCGCTCCTGGAGAACGTGGACCTCCGGATCTTCATTGCTCGCAGCCGCCTGGAGACCTTGGCGCATCGAGCCAAGCGAGGCCGCGAGAAGATCGAGCCGTTCATCGAGAGCGTCCTGGAGATCGAGCACGAGATAATCTCGCGGCACCGGGTCCGTGCCGACGTCGTCATCAGCCGCGACTACGACGTCGAGTTCGTGGGTTCATAACTTGTTCGACCCAGCCGCAGCAGAAGTCGTGGATTACGTGAATCGAGGGTCCTCCTTCATCGTTGGACTGCTTCCGGAGGCGGCCGTCACCATGCCCTGGCCGACCGCGCTGGAGGTGCTCCGGGGACGTTTCGGATCTTCGGTAGACACCGCCCTGGGACCCGAGGCCACTGACCCCGAGACCGACCCTGGCAACCTGGCTCCTGAGCTGAGGGGTCCATGTGCCGACCGAACCGATCCCGGATGGATCAAACGGTCCAACATTGTGGGGGTAAACGTCCGAACGATCGGGTCGTACGCCGAGGTGATCAAGTACGCGCTCACTCTTCCGGCGGCCTTCGATGCGGTTCATCTGCTTCCGATATGGGAGCCGGGGGTGGTCAAGAGTCTCTACGGCCCGAGTGGCTGGGGTCTCAATCTGGAGTTCGCCTCTGCCGAGCTGCGGGTACACCATCCTCATCTCGACACGGTTGAGCGGCAGCTGCGGGCAATGGTGAATCTGCTCCACGTCATGGGCAAGGCCGTCGGCATGGATGTGATCCCGCACACGGATCGCTTCAGCGAGATGGTGCTCGCTCAGCCGTCCCTCTTCGAATGGATGCGGGTCCTCGATGGCGAGATCGTGGAGCACCCGAGCGACCTGTACGAAGAAGTCGAGCGGCTCCTCTTCGATTGGGTGGCTGAGGTCGGACCGGCGGACCCGACGGTTTCTGCTTGTGAGAAAGCGGCGGCGTTCTTTTCGGATGAGTTCGGCGAGCCGAACCGACTCCGGACCCTGTTTGGCGACCCCGCGGACTGGTTGGCTCGGATCGACCGTCGCCTGGAGGCAATACGGCTGTTGCGCTCCCACGGCTACGAGCCGGTGCCGGCCACCATGGGTGTGCCGTTTCGTGGCCTGCAGGTAGATCCGGACCGAGCCGTAGTCGATGAGATGGGCCTGGTGTGGCACGACTATTTGATGGCCGATCCTCATTCCCAGTCGCGGGTGTTCAACCCACTGGCGCGGTTCAAGCTCTACGGCCGGCGCAACGACAACGTCGACTGGGAGATCGACTTCGACGATCCCCATCAAGCGGCCTGGGACTATGTGTGTGATCACTACGCCCGGGTCCAGCGTGGCGCCGGATTCGACTTCATGCGCGGCGACATGTCACATGTTCAGATGCGGCCGGATGGAGTACCCGCAGATTCTTCGGATGGGCATTACGACATCCTTCGCACCGTCAAGGAGCACATCCGGACCCACAACAACGCCCCGGCATTCGCGTACTTCGCGGAGACCTTCCTCCCTCCACGCGACGTATTCGGCTACGGCGAGGAGATGGATCATTTGGAGGCATCCCATGCCGACGCCACGCTCGGCGATCTACAGTCGACGGTGGTGGGTTCGAACGAGTTCTTGCGCCGTTTCCGCCGGTATCTCGATGACCTGACCACTCGACAGACGGCGCTCGCCTTCGGGGTCATGACGGCCGATAAGGACGATCCGCGCTTCGACGAGTTCTACCGGGCCGGCAACGAGGTGCGGTACTTCACGGCTCTGTTTCTGCCCGACATGCCGTCGTACACGGGGCTCGGGTTCGAGACCCGCGACACACGTTTGGAACCTGCGGCGAATGAGCACTACACCAAGCTGTTTGTCTTTCACGAGGACGGCGACTCCAACGTCTATCCATCGAAGGCGCGGCACGGCGATCGATATATCTGTGGCAAGAATGTTGAGTTTTTTGGGCGGCTCACCGCCATCCGACAGAGTGCCGAGGAGCTGCTGGATGAGATCGCCGACACCGACACCCGTTGGCTATTGCCGCCCGATGCCACAACGCTGCGCGGCACGGCCGCGTGGACCCAACAAGGGGAGGCCGAGTACGTCTTCTGCGCCAACTACGACATCGAGGCGGACTCCGGCTACTTCGGGATTCCCGGCTTGTCCCCCGATGCCGTGCTCGAATTCGTGATGTCGACCGAAGGCACTGTGCCGAAAGCGGACGGCACATTGGTTCACAACGGCTACCACCACCGCATCGAGAACCTGGGTCCCGGTGAGGGCAGGATCTATCGGACAGCGCCGATCGGCGCGCCCTCTCAATAATTCGTCGCCGGCACGGCGTCTAGGTCTCGCCGGGGATGCCAAGCGAGATCAGAAGTCGGGCCACCCGTCTTCGGATCTCCTCACGGATTGCCCGGACCTCTTCGACCGGCAAGCCTGCCGGATCAGCCAGTGGCCAGTCCTCGTAGGTGACGCCGGGGAAGAAGGGGCATTCATCACCGCAACCCATCGTGACGACCAGATCGGCTCCGGCGACGATCTGATCATTCCAGTGCTGCGGGCTGGAGTCGCTGATGTCGATCCCGACTTCCGCCATGACTTCGATTGCACCGGGATTGACGGCGGTAGTCGGCTCGGAGCCGCCCGAGAAGACGTCGATTCGGTCCCCCCCGAGGTGACGAGCGAATGCCGCGGCCATCTGTGATCTCCCGGCGTTGTGTACACAGAGAAACACGACCTTGGGGATCTGGTGATCTGTCATCGACACCAGGATATGTTCCGGCTGCTGGCAGACCACAATGGGTCCGACACGACGCCGGGAGTCATCGCATGATCAGACGTATCGCACGGGCGGTGCTGGGCGTTTTTCGATGGCGCCTCGACGGAGAACTGCCACCCCATCCGAAGATGGTCATTGCCGCCGGTCCCCACACCTCTAATTGGGACTTCCCGCTGGCGATGTTGGTGGCACCCGCGCTCGGGGTCCGCATCCGGTGGCTCGGCAAGCACACCCTGTTCAACAAACCTTTTGGCTGGTTCTTTCGAATGTTCGGTGGGATACCGGTCGAACGCAGCAAGGCAGCAGGTGTGATCGGACAGAGCGTGGCTGCTTTCGATGCTGCCGAGAGTCTGGTTCTGGTTATAACCCCGGAGGGCACCAGGAGCAAGCAGGAGTACTGGAAGTCGGGCTTCTACCGGATCGCGCTGGGCGCCAAGGTTCCGATCGTCTTGGTCGGGGTGGACGGTGC
>JAZGIX010000271.1:0-2361 GCA_036482315.1 Acidimicrobiia bacterium
CTCAGGCGACGATGTGATTGTCGGCGGGTGGTACGGGGCGCTCGACGAAGCGGCGCTCCGGGCCCAACTGGACACCCTGGTCGCCGTCGGCTGAGCGAGACCGGATCTGCCGGCGAGGCCTTCTCGCTATCCGAAGACGTATATCGATCTGTGGCAACCGACCGTCGGTTCAACCTGCCGCCAGTATCGAGAGTCCTCCGAATGTCAAAGCAACCATGAGCGTGAGCATCGCATATTGGCTACGGACCGCTCGCTCACCTTCGAATACCGCAAGAGCCCGGTCGTGGGCGAGCGCCACACCGATGACGTGACCCGCGACGAGCGCACTGGCCTGAATCCACCACACCGAAGTTGGTGACAGCCAGGTGAAGTTGGCCTGATAGTCGGCCGTGCCGAACAGATTCCAGCCGCGCCCCAGTGGATCCGAGATGGAGGCGATCATCAGCTGGCCTTCGAACAAGATCAGAGTTATGTAGTGAGCAACTGCATAAGCCAAAGCGATGGGCACGAGCGTGTGAGCAAAGCTTCGTGCCACCCCCAAGGTCGTCAGAGGTCCCCGTGCGATACGGGCGGCCCACCACGAGGCCGCGAGGTACCCGATCCCGACGATCGCCACGGTGGTCACGAGTGCCACCGTTCCGAACCACTGGCTGCTCTGGGAACGGCCTACGAGGTCAAACGTCAAGTCGTCCCAGAACGGTGTTGCGGACAGTCCGTCATACGACACCGTGCCGATCATCGCCACCACGAAGAAGACCAAGCCGGGCCACTGTGGAAGCACCGGGAGAGACCGCAGCCAGCCTCGCCATCGAAGTCGCCCGTCCTCGCTCCTTCCAAGGGGAGCAATCGCGCTCAGCAGCCGGTGATAGACGGAAAACGCATCGGCTGAGGCCAGAGTCTCATCGACCCCGCGGCGCCACATCCAGGCGAGCATCAGAATGGTGTAGATGAGCGACGCCGCCGCGAGCGCCCGAGGATTTCCGGACGACGGCGAAACCAGCTCCAGCCATGTGAAGGCGAGGAACAGGAATCCAGCCGGCCACACTCCCAGACGGGTCGGGCTGGCCGGCTTGCGGTCGAACTCGAGTGCTCGTCCGATGGCCGCCCATGGGTTCACCAGGGACCAGATGTTGCCGACGACTGCAGCCAGGAACGGCAACACGAGCCAGAACAGAATGAAGATCGAGATCGGCGCGATGTTGATGCGGGAATCGGCTTCGCCCCAGCGTCCGGCAACGAGTACGAGCAGGAGAAAGGCGACGCCTGCACCCTGCAGACCCCTGGCGAGCCAGCGGGGAGCAGCAAACCCGCTTCCCCGATAGCGGGGGCCATCCTGGAGCCTCGGTTCGGGCCAGAGAAGTGACAGAGCACCGAACGAAATCAGGAGAACCAGCGCACCGCCGATCAGGAAGACCTCGAGCGGGAGAGGGAGGTCACCTCTCCCGCCGATCGGGTGGGCCAGCGCCGGCACCGGAACGATCAGGACTAGGAGTGTCAGGATCGCGGTGAACAGCCGTTTCACGACACCTCGAGCTGCAGCAGCAGGAGGTGGGCGTCCTCGAGTTCGATGTCGAAGACGCCGGGGATGTTGACCGACATCTCAAGGATGGCTGCCTCTGCCGGATCCACGGTCGCGGTCACGTCGTACCCATGGGCGTGCACCTCGTCGACGACGTCGGCGATGACCTCGATTCGGAGTTCGGACCCGAGATCGACTGCTACCCGCCCGTCGACCACCTCCCCGTTGACGAGAACGCTTACTTCGCCAGCGGCGATCGTGACCGCGATCTGTATCACGGGATCGATGGCGGGGGGGCTGCTGGTTGGTGACGTCGTCTCGGGAGGACTGGTGGTCGTGGTGGTGGTGGCCGGTTGTGGAGGAGTCGTCGGCGGGCTGTCGGTCACCGACGACGTCGTTGCTGGTTGGGTGGTCGACACGACCGGAGTGGCACCATCGCCGCTACACGCGGCAACGATCAGCGCGAGCGCGACCGGTACCGAGAGGCGAAGCATTGCGTGAGGCTATCGCGTTCGAGGTGCAACGCAGCGGACTCCAAGTTCGGTGCCGGTACCTCTCAGGGCTGCGTCTGAACGTCGCCGGTGCGGGAGCTCTCTACCGGTTCTCCCAGGATGATGCGATCGAGTGTCGCTGTCGCCAGACCGAGGCTGATTGGTCCGGTGATCTTGGCGACAACGGTGCCGTCGCGATCGACGAAGTACGTCTCCGGAACCCCACGTACGCCGAAACCGATCGCAGCCCGGGATCTGTCGTCCATCCCGACCGCATAGCCCCGACCCAGTTCGTCCAGGAAGGCGATGACGTCGTCTTGGCGTGATTGATACACGGCTCCCACGACCGAC
>JAZGIX010000272.1:0-7492 GCA_036482315.1 Acidimicrobiia bacterium
GCGCTCCGACTGACCTACGGATCGATGTCGATCGCGGTTACGGCCACCTCACCATTCCCGCTGCCCTCCATCACCACTTCGAGCGTCGCCGCGGAAGCGCGGGTGCCGGCCGCCGCCATCTCGAAGGCATCGGCCAGTACAGACGGATCCAGGTGGCCCGTCGGGTCCATGGCGACGTGCACGGCCGTCACGTTGCCGGCGCCGGCGTCGTCGGCCGCCTGCAACGCAACATCGAGGATCTCGGTTGCGAGCGAGAACTCGTGCATCAGCGTCCACCCTCGGCCAACACTGTGCCGTCGGGGGCGCGCACCCTGACGACCAACGGCATTTCTCCCGGCAAGCTGTGAGTTGCACAACCAAAGCACGGGTCATAGGCGCGAAACGCCATCTCGATCTTGTTGAGGACACCTTCGGTGACCTCGACGCCGCTCTTGATGATGCCCTGAGCGGCTTTCTTGATCGACATGCTGATCGGTCCGTGATTGTTGGTGGTGCCCACGATGAGGTTGACCTGTTGCAGGATTCCCCGCTCGTCTGTGACGTAGTGATGGGTGAGGGTCCCGCGAGGAGCCTCGACGCCGCCGACACCCTCCGTTGGCGTCTCGGTCGGAAGCACCCGAATCTCGTCACTGGTGATCTCATCGTCGGTGGCGAGCTGCAGGGTCCGCTCCGCGGCATACACCAACTCCACCACACGTGCCCAGTGAGTCGCCAGGGTCTGATGAACCGGGGTCTTGCCGCTCTTGTCTCCGGTCAGCGTCTCGAAATATCGTTCGTACTCGGATTGGGCAAGCGGAGTGGCCATACCGTCTGCCGCGTTGAGCCGGGACAACGGCGTTGCCCGGTACAGCCCGCTGTCCGGGCCGTCGGTGAAGCCCTGCCAACCCTTCTGCTTGAGGAATGGGAACTTGAGGTAGCTCCACGGCTCAACGTGCTCCTCGACGTGATCGAGGTAGTCCCGCGGGTGGTACTTGACGAGTTCCTCCCCGTTGGGATCGACGACCCTCACCATGCCTTCATAGAAGTTGACGTGGTTGTTCGAGTCCACAGTGCCCATCGAATGGAAACGGTGGGTGTAGGCCTCGGAGAGGATGAGGTCCATGTAGTCCTGATTCGCCAGGACAACGTCGTTGAGGATCTCCAGGGTGAACTTCCCGAATTCGAGCAGCTGCTCGCCGTGGGCGACGACCTGTTCCCGCTCTTGCTCGCTGAGGCCTTTGGTGACTCCGCCCGGGATGGAGGTCACCATGTGGATCGTCTTTCCCCCGAGGATCTTGACGATCTCATGCGCCGCGGCACGAGCGCCTATGACCGTCTTGCCGATGTCGATCCCCAGCTTGTGGATCATCCCGAGGATGTTCCTCTCGGCCGGAGGGGCCTCCGGCCCCATCACGAAGTCGGGCCCGCCGAGAATGTAGAAGTGAGTGGCATGGTCGCCGGTGAAGAACGCGGTGTACATCAGTTCCCGCAGCTTCTTGGCCGCAGGCGGAATCTCGACGTGATAGACGTCGTCGCATGCCTTGGCGGCCGCAAGGTGATGGGCCTCGCTGCACACCCCGCAAATCCGGGACGTGATCCGCGGCATTTCTTCGACCGGTCGCCCGACGCAGAACGCCTCGAAACCTCGCAGTTCTGGAACGATGAAGAAGCAGTCCGCCACATCGCCCTGGTCGTCCAGGAAGATGTCGATCTTGCCGTGGCCTTCGAGTCGAGTGATCGGATCGATACTGATCCTCGTCATGTTGTCAGCCTCTCGTCGACGGCCTTACGATCACCATTCGATCCGGATCGGGTCGCACCCGCCAAAGTGGCGGTGGCCATGGAGAACCGATAGAACGTGCCGATCGGATCGACGATGCCGTCGAGGATCCGATCGATCTGTTCCGGATCTTGCGAATCGATCACGGACGCCAGCGCCGCGATCATCTTCGTCCCCTGGTCCTTGGAGTTGGGCGGAGGGCCGTAACAACCCCGACACGGGACCCCCACCGATACGCACAGCCCCCCACACCCGCTTCGGGTCGCCGGGCCCATGCACAAGATCCCCTGGTCGAGCAGACATTGGTCGGGATCCGGGATGATCTCGTGCAGACGCACAAACTGCGAGATCTTCTTCTCCTCCCTGGTGAGAGGGCACTCATCGCAGCAGGTGCGATCTCCGGCGCCGAGAACGGTGCCCTTCGGCGGCAGCGGCTTGCCATGCTCGAGAATGTCGATCACCGCTTCCAGAACGGCCCAGATCTGGTGGGCCTGGGGCGGACAGCCGGGTACGAAGTAGTCGACATCGACAACCTGCTCGAGGCTGCAGACCGTCTCCCAGAATGCCGGCAACTCCAGCCTGCCCACCGGGGTTTCGGTCTCGGTCTGGGGCCTGATGTCATCCGGATTGACCGTCGACGGGGAGTCTCGATACACCCAGTCGAGCGTTGCTTCTCTCGTCGTCGTGTTGGAGAGCGCCGGGATGCAGCCCTCACACGCACAGGAACCGAACGCGACCAGGATCTTGGCCTTGCGCCGCAGCAGGCCGGCCATGTACTCGTTGTCCGACGTGCGTATCGCGCCGTTGAAGAGGCAGATGTCGATCTCGCCGTCTTCCATCGCCTCGACATCCTTCACCTTGAAGTCGACCGCCACCGGCCAAAATACGATGTCGAATGCGGCATCTACATCGAGGATCTTCTCCTTGATATCCAGCACCGCGATCTCGCACCCGCCGCACGAAGCGGCCCAGTAGAGGGCCAGCTTTGGCTTTGTCTTGATGTCGGTGGTCATCTCTCCGCCTTAATCGGTCCCAGGCTGCGGATCTCATTTGCCATTTCGTTGGCGGTCTCCGCCCAGACGTCGCCTTCGCTGGCGGACACCCAAACCAGGCGCAGGCGCCCCGGGTCGATCCCGAATCCGTCGAGTAGCCGGCGCATCAGATGCACCCGGCGCAGCGCCTTGTAGTTGCCCTCCTGGTAGTGGCAGTCGCCGGGATGACAGCCGGAGATGATCACACCGTCGGCTCCGAATTCGAACGCCTTGGCGACAAATGTCGGATCCATCCGACCACTGCACATGATCCGGACGATGGCGACGCTGGGGTCCCACTCGATGCGGGAGATCCCGGCCAGGTCGGCCCCGGTGTAGCTGCACCAGTTGCACAGGAACGCAACGACCTTTGGCTGCCAGCTCTCTTCGGGAGCTGCAGCGTCGGGGCCTCGTTCTGCTGTCGTAACCATCTTGATCACCTCGCTCCCACGGGCGCCAAAACGCCCTCCAGCTCGGCCAGGATCTGCGCGTCCGTGAAGCCCGCCCCCGTGATGGCCGAGGCGGGGCAGGCGGCGACACAGGTGCCGCACCCCTTGCACAGGGCCTCGTTCACACGGGCGACCTCCTCTTCATGATCGAAGCTGATCGCCAGGTAGGGGCAGAGTCCTACGCACGTCTTGCACCCACCGCATAGCTTCTCGTCGACCACCGCTCGAATCGGGTCGATCATCACCTCGCCTTGGCCGATCAGCGAGAGGATGCGGGCGGCCGCAGCTTGCGCCTGGGCCACCGTGTCCGGGATGTCCTTGGGGCCCTGGCTGCAGCCTCCGATGTACACGCCGTCCGTCGTGGTTCCGACCGGATCGAGCTTGGGGTGACGCTCGAGGAAGAACCCATCCGGGCTGCGACTGAGAGAGAACACCCTGCCCACAGCACCGGCGTCGCTCTGCGGTTCGATGGCAGTGCACAGCACCACCATGTCGACCGGGATTTCGCGGTACTTGCCGATCAAGGTGTCTTCACACCGCACCAGGAGATGGGGATCGGAGCCGTTGCCATCCAGCGCCGGCACCACTTCTGCCACCTTGCCGCGGATCGCCGTAGTGCCCTCCTGGAGCACCCTGAGATAGAACTCCTCGTAGCCCTTCCCGAACGCCCGCATGTCGATGTAGAACTGATAGACGTCGGCATCGGTCCGTTCCTTCACCAAATGGGCGAATTTCAGAGCGGCCATGCAGCAGACTCGCGAGCAATACCGGTTGTAGTTCTCGTCCCTCGACCCGACGCAGTGCACGATGCCCACGGCCCGGGGCGGCTCCCCGTTCTTGAGGAGAACCTTGCCCCCGGTGGGACCGGTCGAGTTGACCATGCGCTCGAATTCGAGGCTGGTGATGACGTTGTCGTAGCGGCCGTAGCCGTACTGAGTCATCTTCGAGGCGTCGAACGACTTGAAGCCGGTCGCCACCATTATCTGCCCGACGTCGAGCGTGGTTATCTCGTCCTCCATGTCGAGCTTGATCGCCTGCGGCGGACAGATGTCCTCGCACGCGTGGCACTCGACGCAGGCCCCGCAATGGAGGCAGCGGGCGGCCTCGCGCCGTGCCTCTTCCTCGGACAGTCCGAGATCGACCTCGTCGTAGTCGGTGAGCCGCTCCGCCGGCGAGCGCTTTGGCATGGGGGTACGGGGCACCCGTTCCATGTCTGCGTAGGCGGGCGATTGCAGATACGGCCGTTCCTCGAAGCCGCGACCGGGCTCGGCGGGCGGAATGTGGCTGGTGAAACCGGACAGTGGCTCGCTCCGCAGGTACCTGCCGATAGCCTCGGCAGCGCGTCGGCCCTGTCCCATCGACTCGACCACGGTGGTCGGGCCCATCACCACGTCGCCGCCGGCGAAGACACCGGCGATGGGCGTGGTCAGCGACTCGGGATCGACTTCGAGCGTGTCCCACCTCGTGAACGCCAACGCGTCGGCGGGCTCGGCACCGGCGCGGTACCACTCCTGGTCGGGGCGCTGGCTGATCGACACGATGACCGTGTCGAATTCGCGGTCGTGCTCGCTCCCCTCAACGGCCACCGGCCGGGGGCGTCCGCTGTCGTCGGGTTCTCCGAGCTCCATCTGCACGCAGCGCAGGCCTCGGGCCCGGCCTTTCTTGACCAGCACCTCGATCGGTGCGATCAGATAATCGAACTGAACTCCTTCGGCGACGGCGTCTTCGAACTCGTCCTCCTCGCCGGGCATCTCCGCCCTGGTCCTCCGATAGAGAACCGTGACGTCGGCACCCTCGCGGCGAGCGGTACGGGCGGCATCCAGCGCGGTGTTGCCGCCGCCGACGACGGCGACCCGCTTTCCGATTTCTTGAGGGACTCCGAGGTTGATGTTGCGCAGGTACTCGACTCCGCTGAGCACACCGTCGGCATCCTCACCGGGTACGTCGAGCCGCAAGCCCTGGTGGGCTCCAATGCCGAGGAACACCGATCTGAACCCGAATTCGGGCGCATCGCCCAGCAGGTCGTCGAGCGAGAAGTCCCGGCCCAGCTCCATGCCGGTCTTCATCTCGACGCCCAGCTTGCGGATGTAGTCGAGGTCGCGCTCGACCATCGGCCGCGGACACCGATAACCGGGGAGGCCCACGGCCAGCATCCCGCCGAGTTTGTCGTGCTTCTCGAAGACGGTGACCTTGTAGCCCTCGAGAGCAAGGTCGAAGGCGCAGGTCAGCCCGGCCGGGCCCGATCCGATGACCGCTACCCGTTCCGCGAGGTCGTGCTCGGGAGGGTCGGGCTCCGGGTCGGGTTCGTTCTCCCGCTCCCAGTCCATGGCGAACCGTTTCAGCGCCCTGATGGCGATCGGATCTTCGACGTTGGAGCGGCTGCAAGCCTCCTCGCACGGCGCATAACACACCCGGCCGCAGATGAAGGGCAGCGGGTTGCGGCGGCGAATGAGCTTGGCTGCCTCGGCGTACCGGCCGTCGGCGATCAGCGACACGTATCCGGCGGCGTTCTGGTGGATCGGGCACGCCTCCATGCACGGCGACTTTCCCTGTCGATCGATCGCGTACGTACTCGGGATAGCTTGCGGGAACGCCTTGTGAATGGCGGTGCGTGTGATCAGGTTCTCGTTGAACGGGTCTGGGGTCGACACCGGGCACACCTTCACGCACTCGCCGCACGAGGTGCAGTCCTGGGTGACGTACCGGGCCCGATGGCGGATCTTGACCTCGAAGTTCCCGACGAAGCCGTCCACCGATTCGACCTCGCTCATCGTCATCAAGTGCAAATTGGACCGCCGGTCGGCCGCAACCATCTTCGGCGTCAGGATGCAGGCAGCGCAGTCGAGCGTCGGGAATGTCTTGTCGAAACGAGCCATCATGCCGCCGATCGTTGATTGGCGTTCGACGACATATACCTCGTTGCCCGACGCCGAGACGTCGAGGCCGGCCTGGATACCGGAAATCCCGCCGCCGACGATCAGAGTCGCCGGGTTGACGTCGGCCCGCATCGGCGTCAGTGGCTCGTGCAGTGCAACTCTTCCGACTGCACCGTTTACGAGCGCCTGCGCCTTGGTGGTGGCGGGGC
The DNA here is from genome assembly GCA_036482315.1 of Acidimicrobiia bacterium. Lineage (GTDB taxonomy): Bacteria > Actinomycetota > Acidimicrobiia > Spongiisociales > UBA11373 > JACZWZ01. Next base: position 6,325 of record JAZGIX010000272.1, read on the forward strand.
CGCGTTCGTCGTGGACCCAGGCACATTGCTCACGAATGTTGGCGATCTGAACCAGGTACGGATTGAGGCCTGCCTCTTGGGCTGCCGCACGGAAGGTCGGTTCGTGCATCAGCGGACTGCATGCCGCAACCACCACTCGATTGACGCCGTTGTCCTCGATGTCCTGCCTGATGAGATCCTGACCGGCGTTGGAGCACATGAACTGGTAGTCGCGCGCCACCACCACGTTCGGCCGTTCCGCGGCGACGTCTCGCACCGCTTCGACGTCGACGGTTGCGGAGATGTTGAACCCGCAGTGGCACACGTAGACACCGACACGTGGGGCGCCGTTGGTATCCATGTCAGTTCCTCCCCGACTCGACGGGCAGCGGTGATATCTCCACCGCTACCGGCGCCAATCCGTGTTCAAGCCCGACCTCTTCCGCCGAGCAGCCGAGCGCAAGCCCGATGAGCTGCGTGAAATACAAAATGGGGAGCTGATCAGACGACTGGCGCTTCCCATTGCCGTTGAGATTCCTCAGATCCAAGTTCGCCTGGCATAGAGGACAGACCGTCACGATGCAGTTCGCCCGGCGCTCCCGCGCCCAGCCGATCAGCTCGTCGCTCAACTCCTGTGCCACCTCGGGGAACGTGGCCACCATCATTCCGCCGCAGCAGCGCACCTTGGGCGGGTAGTCGACCGGTGCGGCACCCAACGCGGAGAACAACTGCTCCATCGCCGTCGGGAACTCCGGGTCGCCCTCCAACGCCGAGAAGGGTCGGACGATCTGGCAGCCGTAGTAGCACGCCGGCCGGAATCCGGCGATCGAATGGGTCTGCGCCGCCACGATGCGGTCGATCCCGATGTCGCTCAGCAACACTTCGAGAGGGTGACGGACTGGAGGACCGAGTCCTACCTCCAAACCGGCCTCCGCCAGCGCAGCACCCACGTTCTCGCGCAGGTCCGGCTGTTCCGCCAAACTCTCCCGGGTCCGGTTGAGCACGTAGTAGCAGGCACTGCAGGGAGCGACGACGTCATCTCCGGCCTTCTCGGCAAGAGCCAGGTTTCTGGCCGAGATGGCATAGGCCACCGTCTTCTTGACGGACGTGTACGAGGTGGCACCACAGCAGTTCCAATCCTCCAACTCCACCAGTTGAGCGCCGAGCTTGTCGAAAACCGCCCGCATCG
>JAZGIX010000273.1:0-2170 GCA_036482315.1 Acidimicrobiia bacterium
CTCGCAGCGATATTTTCGCCTTCGGGGCAGTGCTGTATGAGATGGCGACGGGTCGTAAGGCCTTTTCCGGGAAGAGCCAGGCCAGCTTGCTCGCAGCTGTCCTGGAGCACGAACCCGCGCCGATCTCGTCGCTTCGACCGATGAGCCCCCCGGCCCTGGACCACGTGGTGGAGAAATGCCTTGAGAAGGACCCTGAGGATCGCTGGCAATCGGCGCAGGACGTGGCCAGCGAGCTTCGATGGATCAGTGAGGCGGGATCACAGGCGGGAGTCTCCACGTCGGTCACCATCCGCAGGAAGACCCGCGAAAAACTGGCGTGGGGACTCGCCGGTCTCCTCGGAGCCGTCCTTGTCGTGTCGAACCTGTTCTGGGTGTGGACGGCGCCTCAACCACCTCGTAGAGTCCATTTGTCGATACCGACTCGCACCACTGACTATGTTGACACCGGAGACGGTTTGATTTCGCCCGATGGGCTGAAGGTTGTCCTTCGTGTCGAGAAGCCTGGCGGCGACTGGAGTGTCGCCGTGCGCGAGCTCGGGTCAGACACCATCACGTTCCTTTCGAGAACCGAGAGAATGACTCCAGTCTGCTGGTCACCCAACGCGAGTGAGATCGCGCTTGTCGACGGTGATCGAATCAAGGTGATTGAGATCGCAGGGGGCACGTTTCGCGATGTCGCGGAGGCGAAGGGAATTGTACGAGGCGGATCCTGGAATGAAGACGATGTCATTCTGTATGCCATCGAGGGGGAGGGCATCTATCGTGTCTCCGCTATCGGCGGCGCCAGAGAAAAAATCGTCAGTCCCGACCCGAGCCGGTTCGAGATTGCCCCGTCTTACCCAATGTTCCTGCCCGACGGGAATCGTTTCCTGTTCCTGGTTGTGATTCGCGACCCCTCGCAAAACAAGAACACCTACAAGCTTCGCGCTGGAGCGCTCGACTCCTCGGAGACGACCCTCGTGGGCGACATCGGTTCGGGCGTGGCCTTTCTCGACTCGGGGCATCTCATTCACGTCGTTGACGGAACGCTCATGGCGACACAATTCGACCAGAACACGCTCCAGTTTGTGGGCAGGCCGCTCCCGATTGCAAACGGTGTGCGTTATTTCATGCCGACGGGATCCGCCTCGTTCAGTGCGGCGCGCAACGGCACGATCGTGTTCAGGAAGCGCGAGATTAACAATTCGGTCGTCTGGTTCGACGCAGATGGCACCGGGCTGGGGACCCTCGCAGATAGGGGGGACTTCGGATCGGTCGATATCTCGCCGGACGGCGAGCAGGCCGCGCTCGACGTCAAGGACCCGCGCACAGGAACCGGCGACATCTGGCTCTATGGCCTGAATCGCAGCACGACGAGCAAGCTCACCGTTCACCCCGCGGAGGAGTCGCACCCAGTCTGGACTCCGGCCGGCAACGCCATCGTTTTCTACTCGGACCGGGAGAGGCTGCCTGATATCTTCATCAAGGATCTCGACGGCGCCGGCGAGGTGAAGCTCATTTTGGGGACGGAACGCCTCGAGTTCAACGAGGACATGTCTCCCGACGGCCAGCATCTGTTGTACTCCACCATGGTCGAGGACGGCAATCTAGATCTGTGGGTCATGACTCTCGGTGACCTCGACTCAGCGCGCGCGTTCGTTGCGGCTCCCGGCACGCAGTTCTTCGGCAAGTTCGCACCGGACGGACAGCTCGTGGCCTATGCGTCCTTGGAGGCGGGACGACCCGAGGTCTGGGTCAAGCCCTTCCCGGAGGCAGGACGCAGCGTCCAGATCTCCACGGAAGGCGGATTTTGGTCCGCCTGGGCGCGTAGCGGCCGGACGCTGTACTACTCCTACGAAAAGAAGCTTTTCTTTGTTGATTTGAGCACGCCCGGGAAGCTCGCCCGTCCTCAGCCGCGCCTGCTCTTCGAGACGCCCCATACGATCAATAATTTTGATGTCGCGGATGACGGCCGGTTCCTCACCGTGCTGCGGGACGACTCGATCATCGAGCCGCTCAACGTGATCGTGAACTGGTCGCCGCCGCAACGGTGAACCGTTTTAGAAAGGCTGGCGCCAGGGCCGGGACTCGAACCCGGATGGGGCAATACTGGTTTTCTGCCACCGCGGGTAACGCAAACGCCGGGGACTTCCCATCCTCTGGGGCCGCGTAAGTGCCCGTCGTCAAAGGT
>JAZGIX010000274.1:0-6293 GCA_036482315.1 Acidimicrobiia bacterium
AAGCCGGCAAGGACGTTCGGTTCGAGATTGTCGGCGATCACCACCAGGTCGATCGCCAGGTGCTCGAGCGGCTCAGCGATCCGTTGCGACACCTACTTTCCAACGCGATCAACCACGGAGTCGAACCGCCCGCAGAGCGCGAGGCGCTCGGGAAGCCGCCGACGGCAACGCTGGCGGTTGGCTTCGATGTAGTGGACCATCGGCTGACCGTCTCCGTCGAGGACGATGGCTCGGGGATCGATTGGGCGGTCGTGCGAGAGATGGCGACCGAGCGTGGGCTGCTCAATGAACCTGACTCGGGTGACCTGGAAGCGCTACGGGCGGTGCTCTTCTCCCCTCATTTCTCGACTTCACAGCCGGGTGAGTTGGTCGGCGAGGGGATGGGCCTTGCCACTGTCGCGGAGGCTGTGGAAGCACTTCATGGAACGCTCGTCCTCAAGAGTGAGGCTGGTTCCGGAACCCGTCTCACGATCACGGTGCCGACCAGCCACGCTCTCCAGGACGCAGTGATAATTCGCTCCGCCGGGCAGATGTGGGGGATCCCCGAGATCTCGGTGATCGATCGGGTGCCGACCGCCGGTGCCGAGTTCGTCGAGACTCCGAGCCGCACCGAGATGATTTGGAATGGCACCACGGTACCGGTGACGTCATTCGCCGAGACCGTCGGGTTGCGTGCCCTTGGCGAGCCAACAAGCGTGATTGTCGTCTCCAGTCCGGTCGGACCGGTCGGGTTCTCGGTGGAGGAGGATCTCGGCAGGCGTCAGGTCGCAGCCCGTGAGCTCGGACCTGTGCTCGACGGAGTACCTCACCTCACGGGAGCCGCGCTACTGGGTGGTGGGGACATCGTCGTCTTGGTGGATTCGGCCAAGCTTGCCGATCGGACTCGACAGGCTCCTGATCCCCAAGCCCCGCGTCGACGAGTGTTCGTTGTAGACGACTCACGCGGGGCCCGACAGGTGGTCGGGGGCGCTTTGGGGTCGGCAGGCTTCGAGGTCGATCTGGCGGGCAGCCCGACCGAGGCGCTGTCGGTGCTGGCCGACCAGCAATTTGATGCGATCGTGCTCGACTACGTCCTTCCGACAATGGATGGCGCGACCCTTGTGAGTCGAGTCCGTGGTCTCGGGATCACTGCTCCGATCGTGGTCCTGTCCGGTGCTGCGACCGCCGAAGATCAGGAGAAGGCACTGGCAGCAGGAGCCAACGCATACCTCGACAAGGATGACATCCGCGAAGGCGGACTGGCGGGACTACTCCGAGAGCTGATCGAGTAGAAAAGATTGCAGATCGCAGATCGCAGATTGCAGATTGCGATTCTCGTTCAACCGCTGGGAATCTCTCTGCCGTCTGCCGTCTGCCGTCTGCCGTCTGCTGTCCGAGCTGCATGCTGCATGCAGCAAGCTCTTGAATCACATCCTTGAGATTCAAGACGGGAGCCATCCGTATACTCGCCGCCATGGAGCGTTTGGTGACCGAATCGCCTCTTTTTGACGAACTCAATCCCTCGCAACGCGAGGCGGTTGCGGCGACGGAAGGCCCGTTGCTCGTCGTGGCCGGAGCGGGTTCAGGCAAAACCAGGGTGCTCACCTACCGGATCGCCTACCTCATTCGTGAGCTGGGCGTCTCTCCCTACAGCATCCTGGCCATCACCTTCACCAACAAGGCCGCGAATGAGATGAAAGAGCGCGTCGGCCTGCTCGTCGGTGCCGTTTCTCGCGGTATGTGGGTTTCGACGTTCCACAGCGCTTGCGTGCGGATTCTTCGACAACACGCCTCGATGCTTGGCTACCGCAACGCGTTCTCCATATACGACGACATCGATGCCCGTCGTCTCGTCCAATACTGCGTTCGGGATCTCGACCTCGATCCGAAGCGGTTTCCCCCCAAGGGGATCCGGGCGGCGATCAGTAACGCCAAGAATGAACTCATCGACTTCGAATCGTTCGCTCAACAGGGGAGTGGGCTCTATCACGAGAAGGTTGCCGACGTCTATCGGCTCTACCAGCAGCGGCTGCTGGAGGCGTCGGCCATGGATTTCGACGATCTGTTGATGGTGACCGTCGAGTTGCTCGGAGCGTTCCCCCGAGTCCTCGATGAATATCAGGACCGATTCCGGTATGTCCTGGTGGATGAGTATCAGGACACCAACCATGCGCAGTATCGCTTGGTCCAACTGTTGGCCGCCAAGCATCGCAACCTGTGTGTTGTCGGCGATTCCGACCAGAGCATCTATGCGTTCCGGGGCGCCGATGTGCGCAACATCCTCGAGTTCGAGAGGGACTATCAAGACGCCCGAGTGGTGGTGCTCGACCGCAACTACCGATCGACTCAGACGATCCTGGACGCTGCCAACGCAGTGATAGCGAACAACCGGGGGCGGACCCCGAAGCATCTATGGACCGACCTAGGCACCGGCGACCCGGTAACCGTCTATCGGGCTGAGGACGAGCACGACGAGGCTGCTTTCATCGCCGAGCGGCTCGGAGCTCTCGAGGATGTGGGCAAGCGCCTATCCGATGCCGCGGTCTTCTACCGCACCCATGCGCAGAGCCGGGTTCTCGAAGAGATCTTCGTCAGGTACGCCATCCCATATCAGGTGATCGGCGGTCCCAAGTTTTACGACCGGCGTGAGGTCAAAGACGTCCTGGCCTATCTGCGGGCACTCGTGAACCCGGCGGATGAGGTGGCGATGAAGCGAATAGTCAATGTACCGAAGCGTGGGATCGGAGCCACGAGTATCGGTCACGTCGATCGTTTCGTCGAGGCAAACGACATCACCTTCTACGAGGCTTTGGAACGAGCCGGCGAAAACACTCGTCTCGCGGCTCGGGCGGCGAAGCAGATCGCTGAATTCGTGGCGTTGCTGGGTGTGTTGCGGGCCGCGGCAGCTTCTGGACCCCGCGCCGCGCTCCAATCGGTGCTAGATGACACCGGATATCTTGCGGAGTTCGAGGCCGACGGAGGGCTGGAGGCCCTCAGCCGGGCTGAGAACCTCAAGGAGTTGCTGTCGGTCGCGGCCGAATTCGAAGAGAACGGCCCAATGGCAGACCTCGGTGACGAGAAGTGGGACGAACTCAGCGGGAGTCGCCGCCTCGAACTCTTCCTGGAGGCGACGTCGCTGGTCTCGGATGTCGATGGAATGGAGGAGTCGGGTGCGGTGACGCTGATGACGCTTCACAACGCCAAGGGCCTCGAGTTCCCGGTGATCTTCATCGCCGGGATGGAGGAGGGTGTCTTCCCTCACATGAGATCGTTGGGGGACCCCGATCAACTCGAAGAGGAGCGCCGGCTGGCGTACGTGGGGATCACGCGCGCGCAGGAACACCTGTATCTCACTCATGCCACAACTCGGAATCTCTTCGGTGCGACGAACTACAACTCGCCAAGCCGTTTCCTTGGAGAGATCCCGGACGGCCTGCTGAAGGAAGCAGACAAACGTAAGCGGGTGCCCGAACGCGAGGCGATCAAGCCGCGTCCGACGCTCGACGGATCGAGCGTGGCTGTTGGCGACAAGGTTCGACACCAGCACTGGGGTGTCGGCGTGGTGGTCGATCTCATCGGCAGCGGGGATCGCGCCGAGGCGACCGTGTCATTCGAAGGGCAGGGCGAGAAGCGACTGCTCCTCGCCTGGGCCCCGCTGGAAAGAGCCTGAGTGGGTCGAGAGTCTGCACCGTCTCCTCCCAACCTTTCGTTTCCCGTTTCCCGTCTCCCGCTTCCCGAACCAAGTCGCGACGAGATTCGGGAAACGGGGAACTGGGAACGGGAAACGTTCTTCTGACCCCTGGACCCCACTACCTCTCGACTCACTAACCTCGCGTCCTCATGCCGCGCCGTATTCTCATCGCCAAGCCGGGCCTCGATGGTCACGACCGAGGCGCCAAGGTGATCGCCAGAGCACTCCGTGACGCCGGCTGCGAGGTCATTTACAGCGGCCTGCATCAGACTCCTGAACAGATCGTCGAGACCGCGCTACAGGAGGATGTCGCCGGGATCGGGCTTTCCGTGTTGAGCGGTGCCCACATGACCCTCTTCCCCAGGGTCGTCGAGTTGCTTGTTGAGCGGGAGGCGACCGACGTGGTCGTGTTCGGCGGTGGCATCATCCCCACCGCCGACATCAAGGCGCTGAAGAAGGTGGGACTGGCGGAGATCTTTACGCCTGGGACTCCGCTCGCGGATGTGGTGACCTGGGTCAACGGCCACATTTCGGAGCGTTGAAGGGAGTCCAGTGGATCTGTTCGAATACCAAGGGAAGTCTCTGTTCGCCCGCATGGGCGTGCCGGTTCCCGAAGGTCGGGTGGCCCGCACCCCCGAAGAGGCCAGAGCGGCCGCCGAGGAAATCGGTGGCAAGGTTGTAGTCAAGGCCCAGGTACAGGTGGGCGGCCGTGGCAAAGCCGGAGGTATCAAGCTCGCAGATGGTCCGGAAGAGGCCTTTGCCCATGCCACCGACATCCTCGGCATGGACATCAAGGGCCACACGGTCCACGTTGTGTGGGTGGAACAGGCCTCGAACATCGCCGACGAGTATTACGTTTCATTCACCCTGGACCGCGGTGTCAAGAAGCATCTCGCCATCGTTTCGGCTCAGGGTGGGATGGATATCGAGGCCGTGGCCGTGGAGACGCCGGAGGCCGTCGTCAAGATGCACATCGACCCGGTCGTTGGACTCACCAATTGGCAGGCTTCCGAGCTCGTGTATCGAGCAAAGCTGGATAGAGCAACCGCCCGAAAGTCGGCTACGGCACTCCGCAAATTGTATGAGGCCTTCGTCTCGCTGGATTGCGACCTTGTCGAGGTCAACCCTCTGATCCTCACCGATGACGGGGAAGTCGTTGCACTCGACTCCAAGGTGACTCTCGATTCGAACGCCTTCTTCCGCCATCCCGACTTTGAGGACTTCCGCGCAGCCTTCGCCGAAGACCCGATGGAGAAGATGGCTCGCGAGCGAGGTCTCAGCTTCATCAAGCTGGACGGTTCTGTGGGAATCATCGGTAACGGTGCCGGGCTGGTGATGTCGACGCTCGACGTCGTGTCGCTGGTCGGAGGGTCCGCTGCGAACTTCCTGGACGTTGGTGGCGGCGCCGGAGCGGACACGATCACCAATGCTCTGGACGTGCTCACCAAAGATCCGACGGTCAAGAGCGTCCTCAACAACATCTTCGGTGGCATCACTCGTTGCGACCTCGTTGCCCAGGGGATAGTGGAGGCGCTCGATGGCCTGGAGCTGCCGTGGCCGATCGTGGTGCGCCTCGATGGGACCAACGCATTAGAGGGACGCGAGATTCTCCGGAGTGTCGTATCCGAGTCGGTGATCCCGGCCGAGACGATGAGAGAAGCGGCCGAAAAGGCCGTCGAACTGGCGGGGAAGGGCTGAGATGGCGATCTACATCGATACCAACACTCGGCTGGTCGTTCAAGGCCTCACCGGATCCCAGGGACGGTTTCATGGGTTTCGCAACAAGGCATACGGGACCAACCTGGTAGCCGGGGTAACACCCGGCAAGGGCGGGACCGATCTCGACGGCGTACCCATCTTCGACTCGGTTGCTGAGGCCGTCGCGGCGACGGGTGCCAACACTTCGATGGTGTTTGTGCCGCCGGCCTTTGCCGCCGACGGCATCCTCGAAGCGGCGGCCGCCGACGGGATCGAGGTCATCGTCGCCATCACCGAGGGAATTCCTGCCCAGGACGAGGCGCGCGTGTACAACTATGTAAAGCAGACGTCGGGCGCGGTTCTTATCGGCCCGAACTGTCCCGGAGTCCTGTCCCCCGGAAAGGCGAATGTCGGCATCACCCCTCCCGAGATCGCACTCGAGGGCTCGGTCGGCGTCGTCTCGCGGTCGGGCACTCTCACGTATCAGGCAATCCACGAACTCACGTCGCGCGGCATCGGGCAAACCACATGCGTCGGAATCGGAGGGGACCCGGTGCCGGGCACCTCTTTCATCGACGTTCTCGAGCGCTTCCAGGCCGACGACGACACCGAGGCGATAGTGATGATCGGCGAGATCGGAGGCGACGCCGAGGAGCAGGCTGCTCGCTTCATCGAGGAGCACATGACGAAGCCGGTCGTCGGATACGTCGCAGGAGTCACCGCGCCGCCCGGTAAGAAGATGGGTCACGCGGGAGCGATCATCTCAGGTTCGAGCGGGACCGCTCAAGCCAAGCAGGAGGCATTGCGCGCCGTCGGGGTGACGGTCGTTGATGACCCAACGAGTATCGGAGAAGCAGTCGCATCTCTCCTCCAGTAGCCAGTAGCCAGTAGCCAGTAGCCAGTAGCCAGTAGCCAGTAGCCAGTA